>LICG01000002.1 GCA_001438205.1 Cryomorphaceae bacterium BACL7 MAG-120322-bin74 | reverse complement strand
GGAGTCGAGTTGCAGACTCCGATCCGAACTGAGATAGTGTTTAAGGGATTCGCTCCTGGTCACCCAGTGGCTGCCCTCTGTCACTACCATTGTAGCACGTGTGTGGCCCAGGATGTAAGGGCCGTGATGACTTGACGTCGTCCCCACCTTCCTCTCAGCTTGCGCTGGCAGTTCTGCTAGAGTCCCCGGCATTATCCGCTGGCAACTAACAGTAGGGGTTGCGCTCGTTGCGGGACTTAACCCAACACCTCACGGCACGAGCTGACGACAGCCATGCAGCACCTTGAAAATTGTCCGAAGAAGGACACATTTCTGCATCTGTCAATTCCCATTTAAACCCTGGTAAGGTTCCTCGCGTATCATCGAATTAAACCACATGCTCCACCGCTTGTGCGGGCCCCCGTCAATTCCTTTGAGTTTCACCGTTGCCGGCGTACTCCCCAGGTGGATTACTTAATGCTTTCGCTTGGCCGCTAACTGTATATCGCTAACAGCGAGTAATCATCGTTTACGGCGTGGACTACCAGGGTATCTAATCCTGTTCGCTCCCCACGCTTTCGTCCCTCAGCGTCAGTTGTAACATAGTAAGCTGCCTTCGCAATCGGTGTTCTAAGGCATATCTATGCATTTCACCGCTACATGCCTTATTCCGCCTACTTCTACTACACTCAAGGTCTCCAGTATCAATGGCAATTCTACAGTTAAGCTGCAGGCTTTCACCACTGACTTAAAGACCCGCCTACGGACCCTTTAAACCCAATAAATCCGGATAACGCTTGGATCCTCCGTATTACCGCGGCTGCTGGCACGGAGTTAGCCGATCCTTATTCGTACGATACCTTCAGCCTCCCACACGTGGGAGGGTTTATTCTCGTATAAAAGCAGTTTACAACCCATAGGGCCGTCTTCCTGCACGCGGCATGGCTGGGTCAGAGTTTCCTCCATTGCCCAATATTCCTCACTGCTGCCTCCCGTAGGAGTCTGGTCCGTGTCTCAGTACCAGTGTGGGGGGTCACCCTCTCAGGCCCCCTACCTATCGTAGCCTTGGTGAGCCATTACCTCACCAACAAGCTAATAGGACGCATGCCCATCTCTTACCGCCGGAGCTTTCCTCGCTCGACCATGAGGCCGTACGAGCATATGGGGCATTAATCCGAATTTCTTCGGGCTATTCCCCAGTAAGAGGTAGGTTGCATACGCGTTACGCACCCGTGCGCCGGTCTCAAACATCCGAAGACATTCTACCCCTCGACTTGCATGTGTTAGGCCTGCCGCTAGCGTTCATCCTGAGCCAGGATCAAACTCTCCATTGTAAGATTGTTTGATCTGGCCTCTTGAAGTATCTCATTAGAATCTTCGAGTTGAAGCTCTTTCGATTTCACAATATGTTAAAGAACGTTGAAGTTTCTTCCTTCTGTCTTCCCCCTCTGGTTCTGTCAGTCTCTCAGTGTGAGATCCCGGTTGTTCCGTTTGGGGAGTGCAAATGTAGAACGACTTTTTGATTGCGCAATACCTCTTGCAAAAAAATATTTTATGTTTTCTTTAAAGCACTGGAATTCAGCACTCGTATCACGAAAAAAAAATTAAGGATTGCTTTTAGCCACCGCCAGCACTGCGCCTGCGTGCGTTTTATGTCCCATTTCTACAAAGGAGGCGATGTAGGCTCCCATGGTTTCTGGGGTGGTTGGTGCCACATATCCGGGGAAGGCTTCCGACAACATTTCGGTTTGAACGGCCCCTAAACAGAGTACGTTGAACGCCCACCCCTTCTCTCCCCACTCTACCTGAAGGCACTCAGTGAGTCCAACCAAGGCAGCTTTACTCGAAGCATACGCACTTAAGCCAGGGTATTTGGCCGCCCCTTGATATCCCCCCATGCTCGATATATTGACTATATGCGCATCTGAAGTAAAGCAGGGAGCCAAGGATTGGATCAACATGGCAGGCCCAATCCAATTGACTTCGGCCATATATTGGAAGTCCTCGCGCACGAGCGTATTAAAGGGCTGATTTATAAGAGCGCCTGCATTGTTGATTAATCCCGCAATCTTTTCATTGCGGCTTTGAATGAAGGCACGTGCATTTTGGATACTCACATCAGATGTCACATCCAGCGTGAGAGACACACAACCAGGAACGTCTATGCCCCCTCTACTCGCTGCGATGACGGTATGCCCAGCCGAAGCAAGCGCTATGGCCGTTGCTCGGCCTATGCCTTTAGCGGCGCCCGTGATCAAATAACTAGTGTTCATGCACAGGAGATGTGGTACAACCACATGAAGGTTGACATCCTGATGATTCAGGTTGCTTCCAAAGAGGATTTATAACATAGGAGACCGCTAAAAACACTGCAGTCCATAAAGAAATTGCCATCATCATGGAAAAGATACGGTTTTACGAAAGAAGGACATAGGCTATCCAAGCTACCCCGTAGGCCAAAAGTCCTAAGACAATAAATTGGATCACCGCAAATTGGTAACTCTGGGTTTCTCGTGCAACTACAGCAAATGTGCTCATACACTGCATGGCAAAAGCATAAAAAAGGAGTAAAGAAACTCCCACAGCTAGGGTAAAGTAAGGCTGTCCGGTTTTCGGATCCACTTGTCTCGCCATTTGCGCGCGAATGGTGGCACTATCCTCGTCATCCACACTGTATAACGTCGCCATCGTGCCCACAAATACCTCACGGGCAACGAAGGAACTCAATACAGCCACGCTGACCTTCCAGTCAAAACCCAAGGGCGCCATGATAGGCTCAATGGCCATGCCCATATGTCCGATATAGCTCTCTTCAATTGCCATGGGCGCATGGTCCTGCGTAAAGTCTGGTTTTCGATCAGGTCCAAAGCTGGCAAAAAACCACAAGACGATCGAAATGGCAAGAATGATTTTACCGGCTTCTGTTACAAAGCTTTTGGTTCGGTTCCATACCGCGTAGAGCACATTGCGGCCAATCGGCAGACGATAGGGGGGCATTTCCAGTAAAAAGGCCGGTGTCTTTTTGCGTGGCATGAATCGATTCAATAGAGCGGATCCACCGAGCGCTGCAACAAAGCCTAAGACATAGAGGCCGAGTAATACCACCCCCCGAATATTCATTCCTAAAAAGGAATGGTCCGGTATAACCAAGCCAATCAATAAGGCATAGACCGGCAATCGAGCCGAACAGGTAATAAGGGGTGTAACGGCAATCGCCAAGAGTCGCTCACGTCCATTCTCCATATTTCGGGTAGACATAATGGCAGGAATGGCACAGGCAGTTCCTGAGACCATAGGTACAACGGACTTGCCACTTAAACCAAAAGGACGCATGAAGCGATCCATGATAAATACGACCCGCGCCATATACCCGCTTTCTTCTAACAAAGAAATGAAGGCAAACAGCAAGGCAATTTGTGGGATAAAGATGAGGACCCCTGCAATGCCAGGAATTACACCCTTAGTTAAAAGGTGGCTAAAGAAACCCGAAGCCAAATGATCTGTCAGCCAGCCTGAAAGGGCAGCAAATTGGTCATCAATAAAATTCATGGGCCCTTCAGAACCATAAAACAATCCTTGGAAAAGTAAAAACAACAAGCCAAAAAGAATGAACGACCCCCAAATGGGGTGAACCACTACACGGTCAATACGTGCAGTCCAACGTCGATCTTTTACAGGGTCGGCAATAAAAAACCGCCTTAACCATTGGTTGACTTGGCGGTAGCGCTGAATGGCTTCATCCGTTCTTGCTCGTTGCGGGGGACGACCCGATTCAGCGTGAATTGTTTCCGCATCTTCCGTTTGGTTCAATCCCCAGAGCCATGCGCGATAGGGCGTGGCCAACTGTTTGGCCGCCTGCACTTGTGCTAACCAATGCAAATGCACGCCCCCTGGTTGAAAAAAGGGTGTTTTCTGGGAGGGTTCAGCCTCTAATACTGCTTGACGCAACGCCTGTAGGCCTTCACCTGTGCGCGTATTTACCAGAACCACGGCACAACCTAACTCCTCCGATAAGTCGGAAACCTTCAGCTCCATTCCCCTGCGCTCCATTTCATCTACCATGGTCACCGCTAAAACAGCAGGCAAGCCAAGATCAAGGACTTGTGAGAAGACAAAAAGGCATGTTTTCAGATTGGTACCATCTGCTAATCCAATAACGCGGTCAATTTTTTCGGCGGGGTCTTCTTGAAAGAGGGCGTTCATCACCACCTCCTCATCTGTAGAGGACGCGTGTAATGAATAGATGCCAGGCAAGTCAATCACCTCCGCCAGCACGCCTGGAGCCCATTTACTTAATCCCATCGTACGCTCCATCGTTACCCCAGGATAATTACCCACCTTCTGATTAAGGCCCGTAAGCCTATTGAACAGGGTGGATTTACCCGTATTTGGACGCCCGACTAAGGCAATTCGCAATGCTTGTTTATCCGACATCTGGCGCGGTAATAGGGATAAGTGCAGCTAAAGCGCGACGCATAGAGATCAAGGTGCCTTGCACCCGAAAACACATCGGATCTGCAAATGGTGCGGCAAAAACCAACTCTATTTCTTCCCCTGGCATACACCCCATTTCAAACAGCTTCACAGGAAGACCATCTGGGGCTTGCAAAACAATGGCTTTTTGACCAATGGCCAACTCAGAAAGAAACATGCAACAATGGCTTATTTAGAATGAATCTACGGGGGTAAATTTCGTGAAAAAAAAAGCCATAGGGCCCTTTTTCTTTATAAATGTTTAAATTTTTAAAGCATCATGGTGATAGGAGACTCCAAAAAGTCTTTTACGCTGTTCAAGAAGGCTGAACCTGTTACACCATCAACGACACGGTGATCACAACTCAAGGTCAATTTCATGATATTTCCTGGCACAACCGCCCCATTCTTTACCACAGGAACCGCTTGAATGCCTCCAACCGCTAGAATACATGCATCGGGTGGATTGACAATAGCCGTGAACTGATCAATCCCAAACATACCAAGATTTGAAATGGTAAAGGTGTTCCCTTCCCAATCTGCAGGCTGTAGTTTTTTTGTTTTAGCACGTTGGGCAAAATCTTTGACTTCTGCAGAAATGGCCGTCAACGACTTCGCATCCGCATGGCGAACCACGGGAACCAATAGTCCATCTTCTACCGCGACCGCCACCCCGACGTGCACATCGTAGTTAGTGCGGATTACGTCACCTAACCATGCACTATTCACCGCCGGATGAAGCTTCAACGCTTTTGACACGGCCTTGACTACTAAATCATTGAAAGAAATCTTGTGCTCACCGGAAGCATTCAATGCTTTGCGCGCTTCCATTGCTGCCTCCATATCCACTGACATGGTCAAATAGAAATGCGGTGCGGTGAATTTGCTCTCGCTCAAACGCTTTGCAATCGTCTTTCGCATTTGGCTGATAGGCGTGTCTGTGTATCCAGAACTTGGATAAGAAACCGCTGCGACTGGGGCTGACGTCATCTGTGATGCAGGTGCCGTAGCCGCTGATTCTATGTCGCGCTTTACAATGCGCCCGCCTTCGCCCGTTCCGATAACGGCCCGCAGATCTACGCCCTTTTCTGCCGCCAAGCTCTTGGCAAGGGGAGATGCCTTGAGACGGCTATCCGAATTCATTGGTGCCGCTAAAGGCACAGGAGGGGCTACTGGGGCTGATGCCGCAGCTACTTCTGCAACTTTAATGGGTGCTGCTTCTTGCGCAGGCGCTGGGCTCCCGGATAAATGTCCCGCAATATCTTCTCCTTTCTCTCCGATAATGGCGAGAATCGTGTCGACGGGTGAAGTTTCGCCTTCTCCCACTCCAATATAGAGTAAGGTGCCTTCTTGGCCAGGAAATGCTTCAAAGTCCATTGTAGCTTTGTCGGTCTCAATCTCCGCAAGCAAAACGCCTTCGGTGATTGCATCTCCTACTTTCACATGCCACTTAGCCACCACACCTTCGGTCATAGTGTCGCTCAAGCGGGGCATATTGATTACGATTGCCATGGTTTATTCCTTGATAAATGGATAATCTGACTGAACATAAATGTCTTGCCAAAGTTCATGTGCCTCTGGGTACGGGGAAGATTCACCAAATTCAACACATTCTGCAACAAGCGCTTTTACGCGCTTCTCTATTGTGTCAATATCTTCTGTTGTTGCCCACTTTTTCTTCGTGAGCACGGTCTTCGCTATTAAAATAGGGTCTGTCTTTTGGTATTCTGCCACTTCACTCTTGGTTCTATAAAGCTGGGCATCTGACATAGAGTGGCCCTTGAAGCGATAGGTGCGAATTTCAAGAAAAGTCGGTCCGCCACCATTACGTGCACGATCTATGGCTTCTTGCATGGCGCTGTACACAACGGCAGGATCCATTCCGTCTACTGCCTGACAGGGCATTTCATAGCCTAAGCCAAGTTTCCAAATATCCGTGTGATTTGCAGTACGCGCAACCGATGTCCCCATGGCATAGCCGTTGTTTTCACAAACAAAAACAACCGGCAAATTCCACAGCATGGCAAGGTTGAAGGTTTCGTGTAAGGACCCTTGACGCACGGCCCCGTCTCCCATGTACGTGAGGGTGACATGCTTATCCCCCTTGTACTTATCCGCGAAGGCTAGACCAGCGCCCAAAGGAATTTGACCGCCGACAATACCATGTCCTCCATAAAAGTGGTGCTCCTTTGAGAATATGTGCATAGAACCGCCTTTACCCCGTGATGTACCGGTCACCTTGCCCATCAATTCCGCCATAATTCGGCGTGGGTCTACGCCCAAGCCCATGGGCTGGACATGATTACGGTACGCTGTGATCATTTTATCGCCATGTTCCATAGCCAGCAATGCTCCTGCTAAAACGGCCTCTTGCCCATTGTATAGATGCAAAAAGCCGCGAATTTTCTGTTGAATGTAAAGCGCCGCGGCCATGTCTTCAAACTTGCGCCAGAAGAGCATGTCTTCGTACCACTTCAAATAGACTTCTTTGGTCAGTTTTTTCTTTGCCATGTTTCGCTAGGTATACTTTGGCGATTGAGGGGTCAAAAATAGTCCTTAGCGCCCGAACTCAGACGTAAGGGTAATCAATACACCAAGGTGTTTTAGTCCAAGAGTTGATTTAGGTCAACCAATGCACTGAAGCGGATGGTATTCTCTAATGGTGAGCGTACCGTCTGATCCGCAGGAAAGAGATAGGCGAAGTCAAGACCTAAGAGGCTGTAGCGCAGGCCAAACCCCATGGTGAAGAAGCGACGGTTTCCCTTGAGCGCATCCTCGTGCTGGTAGCCACCACGCACAGCAAATTTATTGTCATACCAATATTCAACCCCAGCATTGTACATGAATTCACGCATCAATTCTTTCATGCCATCAGGTTTTGCGGCGGGATCCCAGCTCTGAAATACCCCTTGCATCACCGAAACATTGTCATCTTTTCCGGCGATAATCTCATAGCGATCGCCATCTCCGTCCACATCTAACAGGTCGCGTACGGGTTGCGTCGGTACCAGAAGTTTATTGATGTCAAATAAGACAACGACACGGTTATATCGGTCTAAGATCCAGTTATACCCCAGGCCTACTTTCATATTAGTCGGAATAAAGTCCGCATCACCCGACTCTGTATATTTTACCTTGGCGCCCAGGTTTGAAATGTTCAATCCCCCGAGCCATTGACCTTTTTGTCCATCGGGTAGGTTGAGTTCTTCCCCTTGGTAATAAAAACTTACATCCGTCGCCACAGTCTGCCCTGGTTTTGTTTGCAGGTTTCCGACGACTTGACCTTGGGTCAAATCTGAAAGTGCATAACGCAGACCTACGCCTGCAGACCAGTTTTCTGAAAGCTTCAAGGCATAGGCTACATCTAGTGCCATTTCATACGGACGGTATGTGCCTTGTTCATCCCCCTGCTCATTGCGAAAGGTGATGTCCCCTAAAGAGAAATAACGCAAACTCGCCCCAATGCCTGAACGCTCGCCCAATCCCATGGCCACATTGGCAAACATGAGTTCTACATCGGGAACAAGACGACGAAGCCACGGCGTGTATGAAAGACCCCCTTGCATGTTTCCTTCGCCCATAAAGGCAAGCTTTGCGGGATTCCAAAAGAGCGCATTAGCATCTGGGGAAGCAGCCACCCCTGCATTTGCCATTCCCCCCATACGGGCGTCGGGACCAATATTCAGCATGGGCATGGCAGACGTGACAACATTCAAGTTGTCTCCAAATGCGGTGGTTTGAGCGGATAACGTGCCAGCAGTAGTTGCGACGATGGCGGATAGTAAGAAACGGAATGTTCGCATCATGGGGAGCAAATATAGGTTTAGTGGAGGAGGATAATGCGTTCTGACGCATGTAACCTTTGACCATCTGTCATTCGGGTCAGCTGAACACGGGCAAAATACCAACCGGCAGGGAGAAGGTGGCCTTGTCCATCTGTTCCATCCCATTCCACGGTTTGCAGGACAGCAGAGGTTGCCTCGCCTTGCCACTGTGTGCGGAATACCACCTGACCCTCCGGTGAAACAATTTCCCAAACGGCTGATAATTCTTCCTTCGCAGCATTGTGTTCAATATCTAAAAAGAAGGGTCCCACTCCTGGATTTGGATAAATACGAAATGCGCCAAGTTGGAAGCTTTCCCTTGAAACAACCGTAAAGGAAACGCTGCCTTCCGCAAAATTATTATAGCTGTCCCACGCCCGAACACTAAAGGTATGAGGGCCATCCGTCAAATCCTGGAAAGGCCAAGTGGCTTGACCGCGTTTGTAGGTTCCCGCTTCGGCGGTATAACGCTGATTCATAGAAAAGGCAGCATTCCAATCCCCATCTAAGGTTCCTTTCAAATCATGGCCAATTCCATTCCCTACTGCATTGATCCCATTTTCATCAAACAACAGAACCAATCCCATGGGATCTTGACCTGTGATGCCGCCTTCGACAAATAAACTGTCCCCCATAAATACCCGAACCGTTGGGCCTGTGATATCGACCGGGGCATCGGGGTCTATCCCACCAATCCATACTCGAAAATCGCTCCCCGAGGCATCGGTAGAATCCGTCTCGGCATACATCGAAAATTTTCCTTGTCCCAACTGCAGCGCAATGTCCAGTGGCATTACCCATTCCGCATCAAAGTAGCCTGCTTCCGCCAGCACATTTCCACGGTAGGCCGCATGGGCCCATTCTTCAAATGGGATGGCAGGCCCTTGGTCATCGTTTCGCAAGGTGCTACGCGCTGCTTTTTTATCATACAGAATGACTTGAACGGGACCATGAAACTGCGTGGCGACTTCACCGGTATACGCGTCTTGCACGTGCCCCGAAATTCTAACACGGGATAAGGCCTGAAGTGTATCGTTCTCAGATGAGGTGACTGAGGTAAAATACGTATTGTTCAAACTATCCAAAACGATGCGATGCTCCGGCACATTTAGGCGAAGCGCTGGATCGCCCAATAAAGAAAAACGCAGCTTGTCGGCTGACGTTGTTCCATTTTTAGCACTGCGCAGGATCTGTCCAAAGGTTCTGTAACGGCCGTTTTCTTTTTCAAAAATGACGCGGAAAATGGAATCATTCAATGTGGCTGCACCATCCACATAGACAACGCGCGTAGTACTCAATAAAGCGATGGCACCTCCGTCTGGATTCAATAATAAAAACTCCCCTGCAGAGGTTCGCAATGGATCATCTAGGCGACTAAATTCACAGGTTACCGTGACAAAAAGCGGCAGCTTTGCACCATTCGAAAAGGTTTTGGTATCATTCAACTGAAGAATGTTCTCGCTCGCCCAACCTACTTCGCCCCCATGACCCACATACGTGGTGACCAAATTGCCCTCATTGATGGCCTGAAGCAACTCTGTTCGCAAACGAGGATAGTTTTGGCTTGCACTGCTGGACTGTTGCTCATAACTGTCTGCATACATTTTGTCAATATCCAAGAAGGGATAGGTCGTATCCATTCGATCTGCAATGACATTCGGAATACTGGTTAATACAGCCTCCCACCCTTTGTCCACGTCATCCGAAACAAAGAGCACCTTTTTGCGCCAGGCACCGAGCGCCCCAACAGGATCTGAATAGGCCAGGATTTTGTCCACAACAGCCGCCGCTTCTTCGACTGTATTCACCGGGATGCGCCCAATGCCCAAATCCAAGTCTTTTGCCCGCAAATTATTCCCTTCATTGGGACCAAGGAAGCCGAAAAAGTCATCTGTACTGAACGAAGAGTACAGAGAAAAACTACTGTAACTCTGGTAAATAGGTATCTGGTTGGTGTTAGGTTCTATCAGCCCTTTGTAATCATAAGAAGCATCCCCAAAAAGAAGCAAGTACTCTGGCCTATCAGGTGCCGAATCTGCCGTTTCCCACAGATAGCGCATGAAATCCTTGATGGCCGTGATATCCTGCACGCCAGCAGAAAATTCATTGTACACCGTTTGAACCTCTAAGGCGCGCGTTGTTAAGCCATTTTTTTCATGAAAAAGCGCTAAGCGCTGCGCTTCATTCATCAGGTGCGCTGGCGCCACAATGACATATTTTAATGGACCCGCTCCGTGTAAATCTTGGTTGGCTACTCTTCCTAATAAAGTCGGTGTTGGTGTCGTGCTCGGTTCAAAAACAGTCAAGACACAGGGTTGATCACCCGGTAATTTTAAACCCCAATACGCAGACCCATTTGCATTAAAAGGGATAGGAGCGACTTCTAGCGGTTGCAGAGGATTCCGTACATCCCATGCCTTACCATTGGCCGTTAAGCCACCCGTCACCATAGATAGGTTCGCCTGAATAACGGCGGTATCTGAAGGTGAGAATCGCCATACTTGCGGTGCCTGCCGCCACCTGAATGGCGCATCTGCATTCACATTTACATAGTCTAACCATGCCATGGCGCTCGTGTTGACAGCGCGATCATATTCCATTGTCAATGGACCCCAGATACTCAGATTTGCGCTTTGTTCCGCCGTCAATGATCCCTCATCCACATAATCAGCACCCGAGGATCCCGCTATAGAACCAAAGACGATCGACCCTACAGGTCCTTGCGCCGTGCTCAATTGCAACTCTGTGCCCAAAACCGTAGATCTACCCACTCCTCGCGCTCTGAATAGCGCAATACTTGAGGCGTCCAAAGCGTCGAGCCCAAGGTCAAAATCTCTTGAGAGCGTGTAATCAAATAACTCACCAAACCATTGCCGGCCACTACCCACCAGATTTTGTAGATCGGCTTCATGATGAGCAACGTGTGTAAAGCGCGCTACGGGAAGGGGGCTGCCCTGCAAGCTCGTTGCAGCCTGAATTCTTTCACCCCCTTCGGTCGTGGTGACAAAATAGCTCTGCACATCACTATATGGGTTTCGGAAGAAATCAAAACGTCCCGTCAGGGAATTGTGCACCCACGTGTGAGGTGCTTGGGCATAAAAGTAAAGACAATCGTTGCCCCCAAAGGATCCATCACCGCCATCTTGAATCCATATATGTAAGGGCAAGAGATCTTGATCCCTTGGTTGGTCATTCCGTTCTGGAAGCACGCCAGCATGCCTTCCAAAAACGCCTATATCAGCCGTCACAAATGGTGCAGTCCCTAAGCC
Organism: Cryomorphaceae bacterium BACL7 MAG-120322-bin74; assembly: GCA_001438205.1. Classification (GTDB taxonomy): domain Bacteria; phylum Bacteroidota; class Bacteroidia; order Flavobacteriales; family Schleiferiaceae; genus TMED14. Next base: position 100,377 of record LICG01000002.1, on the reverse strand, counting down.
GAGGCTTTCTAGATCACTTGGAAATAATTTGTACACCCCTTCTGTTTGGACCGCCACTTTTGCCCAATCTCCTTGAGCAAGCACAGAAGCTGAAACTTGCGCAAATACTTGATTTATAACAAGTAAGGCAAATAAAATGGAGTGAATTTTACATCTCATAGAAAGGGCAAAGTTGCCAAATACGGTAGGTTTTTCGCCCATACACAGCATAAACGATAAAAATCAACGTTTGTTGTTTAGGCAAAGTTGCGGTCTTTTTCCCAAAAGAACGAGGAAAATCGTATACTTGTGGCTCTTTAATTCGTACAACAAACATGGCAGTGAAACGCCTTTTGACCATAGCTTTCGTTCTTCTGGGGCTCTCGTCCGTCCACGGACAGGATCCCCATTTTACGCAATTCTATGCAAATCCATTGTATTTGAATCCCGCTTTTGCCGGCGTCAAACAATGCCCAAAGGTTAATGTCAACTACCGCAATCAGTACCCATCTTTGGGCGTCTATCAGACTTACTCGGCCTCTTATGACCAGTATGTCGATCGTCTAAACGGGGGTGTTGGCGTGCTCATTCTCCAAGATGAGGCAGCAAACGGCGCATTGAGTTTGACGGAAGCCTCCCTCGTGTATTCTTACCACCTGGCGGTTACCCGTGATTTCTCTTTACTCTTCGGTGCCCAGGGAACCTTTCGCCAGCGGGCATTGGACTGGAATAGTTTGACCTTCCCAGATCAGATTGATCCCTTCTACGGCTTTGTCAAGCCCACCAATGAGATTGCGCCGGACAACACCACCAATAGTCACCTTGACCTTACTTTCGGCATGTTAGGCTTTACTGAGCACTTCTACATGGGGGTGACGGCAAGCCATATTACACAACCAAATGAGGCCTTCTTATCCAACAATGTCCTTCCCATGAAGCTTTCGGCGCAGTTGGGTGCTACGATTCCCATTGGCCGTAAGCGTTTGTACAATTCTTTGGATAATTTACTGATCCCTCACGTGGTCTTTCAGAGCCAAGGAGGTGCCAACCAAATGACAGGTGGAATCTCCTTTAACCGAGGGCCTTTGACAGGCGGCATGGCGTATCGTCAAGCCCTAGGTGCTATTAGCGCTAACCCGGATGCATTGGTCTTTATCTTAGGTGTTGCGCCCAATGATGTGCCCTGGACCTTCGGCTATTCTTATGATTACACGATTTCCCCTTTAAAAAACACCTTGGGAGGTGCACATGAAATTTCCATGTCCTACCAATTCCCTTGCCGCTCGCGCCGCTCGCGTTACAGCGAAATCAAGTGTCCTAAATTCTAATTGATTCTGTTATGAAGCTTCAATCCGTTCTTCGTTCTTGCACCGCTGCTTTGGCCGCGACGCTCCTGCTTGCGAGCTGTGGCAAGACGGCTTCCACCACCACCGGCATGTCCTACAATGACAAGAAAAACGGCGGATTCCAGATCAACCTTAATTATAAAGGCCAAGAGACCGGCCCTGGGTTGGTTTTTGTTGAAGGAGGCACCTTTATCATGGGCCGCGTAGAAGAAGATTTCTTGCGCGACTGGAACAACACCCCAAACCGCGTCACGGTGGCTTCTTTCTATATGGATGAGAATGAGGTGACCAATGCTGATTATCGCGAATACCTTTATTGGTTGCGCCGCGTATATGATTACGGGTACTATCCTCAAATTTATCAGTCTGCCTTGCCTGATACGCTTGTTTGGCGTGACAAACTGGGCTACAATGAGACCTATGTAGAAAATTACCTTCGTCACCCAGCCTACAACTTCTATCCTGTCGTGGGTGTTTCTTGGGAGCAAGCCATGCGCTATTGCTCTTGGCGGACTGACCGCGTAAATGAGCAAATCCTCATTGACAAGGGTGTATTGAATGTAATATCTACCCAATCAGACGATCAAAACTTCAACACCGAAGTATACCTCTACAAACAAGGTGAATACACACAGCAAAACCGCAAAGGTTTGAAGGATATCTCTCCACAGCAGGTGTATGGTAAAGAAGGTCGACCCGCCCGCATTGAAGATGGCATCTTACTTCCAAAGTACCGCCTCCCAACAGAAGCAGAATGGGAATATGCCGCGTATGCTGAAGTAGGAAACCGTGTATACAACCGCACGATCGACCGCAACAAATACACATGGAACGGATCTAGCGTTCGCAATGCGGACAAAAAGAATCGCGGCGACATGTTGGCCAACTACCGTCGCGGCGCAGGAGACAACATGGGTATTGGTGGCTACTTAAATGACCAAGCCAACATCACTATGCAAGTTCGCTTCTACCCCCCGAATGACTTTGGTCTTTATGACATGGCGGGCAACGTGGCCGAATGGGTTCTAGATATTTATCGTCCCCTTTCAGGTACAGATATGTCTGACCACCGTCCATTCCGCGGAAACGAGTTTACCACATTTGACAACAATTATGATGGTATTGGAGAGTTAGCCGTTCTCACAGAACCACAATATGACACAGATAGCAGCTTGCTGCGTCTTCCAGGCCAGTTGCCTACCCGTAAGGTTTCTGAAGAAGAAAACCTTGGGCGTAGAAACTACCAAAAATCCGATTACCGCGATTATCTAGATGGCGATGTGGAGTCTTCTGTTCTTTACGATAAAGGCGGTGTTGCCGAAGGGGATGCGCCTATGTACGAATATGGTGAGTCTACTTTGATCGGCAACAGTACCCGCGTATTCAAAGGTGGCTCTTGGAGAGATATGGCCTACTGGCTTTCTCCTGGTACTCGTCGTTACCTTGAGCAAGACCTATCCACTGATTTCATTGGATTCCGTTGCGCTATGGACCGTGTAGGATTCCAAAATCTGGACGAAAAACGTCGGAAGGGCAACAGCGCGCCTAAAGAAGATAAATTCCGCCGCTACCAGCCTTGATGGAAGCCCTTTACGCATGCTTTGACGAGCGTGTAGGAATCTGCTCAGACTCTCGATTACTGAAGTCTGGGCAGATTTTTTTTGCGCTAAAAGGCGATCATTTTAATGGCCACACTTTTGCAGTCAAATCGCTTTCAGAAGGGGCCAGTGCCATTGTTTTGGATGAGAAGGTCGAGGGAATAGACTTGGGCGACCCCAGAGTATTTCAGGTAGAGGATGTTATCCAGACGTTACAAGACCTCGCTGCGCATCACCGAAAAATTTGGGGAAAACCCATCATCGCCCTAACGGGTAGTAATGGCAAGACCACTGTCAAAGAGCTTTTTGCCTCCGTGCTGAAACAAAAGTTCAATCTGCACGCGACAAAAGGGAACTTTAACAACCATTTGGGCGTCCCTTTTACGTTATTACAACTACGTTCAGAGCACACACTTGCCGTGATAGAATTAGGGGCTAATCATCAAGGAGAAATTCAAACATTGGCAGAAATTGCCCAACCTAATGTGGGCTATATTACCAATTTTGGCCGTGCACACCTGGAGGGATTTGGTGGGCCAGAAGGCGTAATCAAGGGAAAAACTGAACTTTACCGCTATTTGCGCGCGCATGATGGGCTATGCCTAGTGAATCCAGATGATCCGATTCAAACCTCGCACGCTGGCCCAGGATCCTTCCCATTCCCCCCTTCTTTACAAACAAAATCAACCCCTGATGGGTGGATGACCATTGGTGACGGAGTGCATACCGTACAAAGTCATTTGTCGGGGGCATTCCAAGGAACCAACTTAAAAGCAGCTTGGGCCATAGGGCTACACTTGGGCCTACCCCCACGTGATATTTGCAAAGGTATTGAGCAATATGTCCCAAGGAATAATCGTGGAGAGTTAAAAAAGACAGAACGCAATACGCTCTTCCTAGATGCGTATAACGCCAACCCCAGCAGCATGGAGGTAAGCCTACGCCATGCCGCAACGTTGTTCCCTGACATGCCTCATATCTATATAGCCGGGGACTTATTTGAATTAGGCACCTATAGTGCGGAAGAACACCAGCGCATGGTAGAGATTCTGAAGGAACTCGATGCAACAGAGGTTTGGCTTGTTGGCAACGCTTTTAAAGCCACGAACCACCCAACCTCCTTCCGCAGCTTTGCTACGACATCAGAGGCCATTCAATTCATGCAAACGCAAAAACTTACAGGTGCTTTCATTTGGATAAAAGGTTCACGCGGGATGGCCCTTGAGCAACTCGTCCCCCTACTTTAATCGTTTAAAGTTTGATTCTGAACCCTGTGCGGACCCCTATGAATAATGGGAGTTCTGTATAGCTCCGTAAGGAAGTTCCCGCTTCAAGATCATCAAAGCCGTAGTCCATTGCGCCCATCAAGGTGAAACTTAAACGGTCCGTTAACGCCAAACTTGCCCCCACTTGGACCCCTGCTGTCCAATAGCTGGGTGAAAATCCTGATGACAAAGGCTGATTGTCCAAACTATTTTCAAAAGAAATCGCTTTTCTGTAGGTAACCGTAGGCCAAACCTCCAGCGACAATTCATCCGACAATTGTGTCACTAGGCCCGCACGCATAGGGATGGCCCAATAGCGCGCGCGCGTTTGTCGAAGGCTCTCGTCTTCGTTGCGATGTCCATAGTTTACCCAGGTCTGACCCATTCCTACACCGAGATATAGTGGGCGAAGATGCACATCCACTGCCAAACCCACATCCCCGTTCAATTGAGAGACAAAACGGTCCGTAACGTTGGGTTGATTACCATTTAAATCCGTGCCGATTCGACGAAATAACGTACTTGGCTGGCCGTACATATTGATGTTAATCAAATGCTTGGGCACTTCGCTGTCGGTATAATAGCGAGGTTCTTCTTTCTTTTGCCCATAAAGTGCACCTTGACTTACAAGGGCTATGGCGATCAATGTTACGATGCGCATGCTTCCAATTTTTGATGAAATGCTACTAAAAGGTCCGGAATTCCAGCTGGATTTTTACCCCCCGCAGAGGCATAAAAAGATTGGCCGCCGCCGCCGCCTTGAATGAACGAACCAAGTTCTTTCACCCACTGACCGGCGTGAACAACCGAAAGGGCATCCTGCCCAACTCCAAGGTACAATTGTGCCTTGCCTTCTGATTCAGCAGCCAAAGCGATTACGGCATTGGGTAATTTGTCTTTGATTTGAAAAACAAGATCCTTTGCCGATGCTGCATCCAAAGAAACTTGTGCAGCAATGACGGCAAAAGAACCGACCATTTTGACATTCCCCAGGAGCTCTTCCTTTAAGTTGCCCACTTGGGCTCGGTTGATTTCTTCTACTTTTTTCTGGAGGTCAGCCACTTGACCGCGTAAATCACGCATTGCCATCACCGGGTCTGGATGCTTTGCCTCTTGTAACACTGCTTTTAATTGACGGTGCTGCGCATGCAAGTAATCCAATGCGGCTTGGCCGGCCAAGGCTTCTATTCTTCGTACACCGGCGGCAATAGAAGATTCATTCATCAAGATGAATGCCCCTACGTTTTGGGTGTTTTGGACATGCGTCCCGCCGCATAATTCAAGGCTAGGACCAAACTGTATCACACGAACCTTGTCGCCATATTTCTCGCCAAAGAGGGCCATTGCGCCCATGTCTTTCGCCTCTTTTAGACTCACAGAGGCATGGACTTGGAGTGGCATGGCTGCAGCGATCATGGAGCGTACTGTATGCTCAATACCCTCCCATTCTCCTTCTGATATTTTTTGAAAATGCGAAAAGTCAAAACGAAGCCCATCGGGATGCACGAAAGAACCGCGTTGTTCAACATGTGTGCCTAAGACCTCACGGAGAGCATGGTGCATCAAATGGGTTGCACTGTGATGTTCACTCGACATCTGGCGTCTTCCTTGGTCAACGACTGCCTGGGCAGAGGGCGTCCAATTTTTTGGCGCTTTTTCAAGATGATGCAAGATGATTCCCGTTTCCTTTGTAGTATTCATCACCTGAATTTTTTCATCAGCAAAAGACAACCAACCTTGATCCCCTACTTGGCCTCCACCTTCTGGATAGAAGGGAGTGCCTTCTAAAACAGCATGTACCCGTCGTCCTTTGGCCGTTTCTACTTCGCGATAACGCAATACAGCACAATCTGCCGTATGCTGATCATAGCCCACAAAGTGATCACTTTTGCCCTGGACCAATTCGACCCAATCACCCACTTTTTGCGCAGAATCTGCACGAGAACGATTCTTTTGCTTTTGCATTTCAGCGGCAAAACCTTCCTCATCGACCGATTTTCCCTTTTCCCTGCAGATCAATGCCGTCAGGTCCAATGGAAAACCGAAGGTGTCATATAATTCAAAAGCGCGCTCACCTGAAACAAGGGCATCACTAGACTCTTCCATGGCTACATCGAGTCTTTTTAAACCCGATTCTAAGGTGCGCAAAAAAGCGGCCTCTTCTTCTGCAATGACCTGTGCTACCAGGTTTCCTTGGTCAATAAGCTCCGGGAACGCCTCCCCCATCGATTCTTGCATTACAGGAACCAAATGGGTGATAAAGGGTACGCGGAAGCCCAAATCAGAATAGCCATAGCGGATAGCGCGACGCAAAATTCTGCGAATGACATAGCCCGCACCGCCTGAGGAGGGAAGCTGACCATCTGCAATAGCAAAAGCGACCGCACGAATGTGATCAGAAATAACACGGAAGGCTATATCAATGCGCTCTTCCTTGCCATAAACATAGCCACTTAATGCTTCAAGCTTATCCAAATAGGGCTTGAACACATCCGTGTCATAATTCGAGGATTTGCCCTGAATCGCTCGCACCAAACGCTCAAATCCCATTCCGGTATCCACATGTTGCGCAGGCAATGGTGTTAATAAACCATCTGCTTTGCGCTGAAACTGCATAAATACAAGGTTCCATATTTCGATAACCTGTGGGTGGTCCGCATTGACCCATACAGCGCCAGACACTGCAGCGCGCTCTGCTGCAGGCCGCAAATCCACGTGAATTTCTGAGCAGGGACCACAAGGGCCTGTTTCCCCCATTTCCCAAAAATTGTCCTTTTTTGAGCCATTTAAGATTCGATCCGCTGAAATATGTGCCGCCCACATGGCACGCGCTTCTTCATCTGCGGTCAACCCATCCTCTGCATCCCCACCAAAAACGGTGACATACAATTGGTCTTTGTTTAAGCCATAGACCTCTGTTAATAGCTCCCATGCCCAATCAATAGCTTCTTGCTTGAAATAATCGCCAAAGCTCCAATTGCCGAGCATTTCAAACAAAGTATGGTGGTAGGTGTCAATGCCTACTTCTTCTAAATCGTTATGTTTTCCGCTCACCCGCAGGCATTTTTGACTGTCCGCAATTCGTGCATGCGCAGCAGGGCGGGCCCCTATGAATACATCTTTGAAGGGATTCATCCCTGCATTGGTGAACATTAATGTCGGGTCATCCTTCATTACCAATGGGGCTGAAGGCACGATGGCATGGCCTTTGGAAGCAAAGAATGCTAAAAATGTGGTGCGAATTTCCGAGGAAGTCATGAATGCCTACTTTTGAGGAACACCAAAATTAGGGGAAATACCTCGGTGATGCAGAAAGCAAAGTATATATATGACCCATTAACCTTAGCGTACCACAAAGTGGAACGCACATGGCGGCATCGTTTACGTGATACCAGTCTATTTTTATTGGCATCCTTCCTTCTGGGTATTGGCTTTTTCTTCCTTCTCCAATCCATTCTGGATTCTCCCAAAGAAAAAGCCCTCAAGCGTGAATTAAGTGAGGTACTTCTCACCTATGAGCAGCTGAATGACCGTGTTGATGCGCTGTCTTTCGTCATGGAAGATATGGAACGACGCGATGATGAAGTCTACCGAGTCGTTTTCGAATCTGAGCCCCTTGAAGATGAACTTCGCTTATCCAGTATTGGGGGGGCTTCTGACCGCTATGCGGCCATCCGAGGCTTATCCAATGGAGCTCTACTTGAACGGACCGCACGCAAGGTGGATGAGATAACCAAACGGATTACCGTCCAATCGGAAAGCCTGGATGAATTGGCCACCTTGGCCTCCAACAAAGAGGCCTTGATGAACGCCCTGCCTGCGATTAGGCCAGTCAAAATGAGTCGAGGAGTGCGCTTTTCTTCTGGATTTGGTTATCGGCTTCACCCTATTTTCAAAGTGAGAAAGTTACATGCAGGGGTAGACTTCACCGCTAAAAAAGGCACCCCCATTTATGCAACTGCGGATGGAATCATTATCTCCAATGATGTATATGGTGGACGTGGCTTTGGAAAACACCTCACCATTTCACATGGTTTTGGCTACCATACTTTATTTGCCCACATGGACCGGGTGGTAAAGGGAAAAGGGCAACGGGTAAAAAGAGGTGACTTGATTGGCTATGTGGGCAATACGGGACGCTCCACTGCCCCTCATTTACATTATGAAGTGATCCGAAATGGACGCCGCGTAAACCCGATCAACTATTTCTTTAATGAGTTAAGCCCTGCTGAATATGACGCCCTGGTGCGCGCAGCTGCCGCTTCAAATCAAAGTTTTGACTAAAATGGCTACACTTCCGACAGAATGGACTAAGCGCTACTATAGCATTGGTGAAGTCGCAAAGATCTTTGAGGTCAATGCCTCCGCCTTGCGATTTTGGGAAAAGGAATTCGCTGAATTAAGTCCAAAAAAGAACGACAGAGGGGTGCGCAAATACACACCGGAAAACATGGAAACGGTCCGTCGTATTTATCATTTGGTCAAAGAACGCGGTTTCACATTAAAAGGCGCGCGAAAAAAATACAAGGACAACCCTGAAGACACCGTCAACACAGAGGATGTGGTACGGCGTTTGCTACGCATCAAAGGGGACATGGAGTCTCTGAAAAAACAATTGGATTCATTGAAATGAAACGTTCTAACATCATCATCCTTTCGATCGTTGCTTTTGTCCTAGCACTTATCATGTGGGGCGTGAGCACGCACAATCGATTTGTTGCCCTAAACGAGGGAATTGAAGGCCAGTGGGGCAACGTAGAAAGTGCCTATCAACGTAGGGCGGATCTTATCCCCAATCTGGTTTCGACTGTCAAAGGCTATGCAGATTTTGAGCAAGAAACCATCACCCAAGTGATTGAGGCACGCGCCAAAGCAACCTCTATGAATATAGATGCACAAAACTTAAGCCCTGAGAATATTGCGGCATTCCAAAAAGCGCAAGGCGCCCTAAAAGGCTCTATGGATCGATTGCTTCTCACAGTAGAACGCTATCCCGAATTAAAAGCAAATCAAAATTTCCTTGCTTTGCAAGATCAATTGGAGGGAACAGAAAACCGCATCAATGTTGAACGTGATCGCTTTAACAAGGCGACACAATCATTCAATGCGGCGATCAAACGTATCCCTGCTTCCATCATTGCCGGAGTAGGTGGATTTGAACCTCGTGGATATTTTGAAGCAACTGCGGGTGCAGAAACTGCCCCTACCGTTTCCTTCTAAAATGAAAGAATCTAGCCTCAACGAAACGGACAAAGCCGTTTTGCAGTCCGCCATTCAACAAGCCGAAGCCCGGTGTTCAGGTGAGATACGCGTTCATGTGGCGGATACATGTACCCGTGATGCATTGGTCGAAGCCCGCTATTGGTTTCAAAAACTGGGCATGCACAAGACCGAATTACGCAATGGAATTTTATTTTACATCGCGGTTGACAGTCATCGATACGCCATTTTGGGTGATCAAGGCATTCATGAAAAAGTAGGTCAATCTTATTGGGAGTCCATTCGAGACGCGATGGGCAAAGATTTGGCAGAGGGTGATTGGATTACCGCACTTTGTCATGGTATTGAACAAGCAGGCAAGGCCCTATCAGAACATTTTCCGCATGCTGGGGCAGCGGATGAAAATGAGCTTAGCGACGAAATCAGCATGTCTTCATGAGGGTTTTTCGGGCATGGTGGGCGTTAGGCCTCCTTTCCCTTGGGCTTCATGCACAGCCCTATCCAAAACCTTCGGCCCATGAGGGCCTGGTTATTCTTCAGGGGAGCGCATCGGGGCTCCTATCCATGGAACAAGAAGCGCACCTTGAGCGCGTCCTGCAAGATATTTATGATTCCACCTCTACGCAGATTGCCATACTCTTTGTGGACCAATGCCAGGATGACATCAATTTTGCCGCGGCTCAGACGCTTTCCGATTGGGGAATTGGCCAAAACGGCAAGGACAATGGCGTACTGGTCCTTATCGCATCACAGGAACGCAAAATGGCTATTTCGACAGGCTACGGAGTAGAAGCAACCTTGACCGATTTTCAATGCAGTCGCTTGATTGAAGAAGTCTTGAAACCTGCATTTAGAGACGGCGCCTATGACGCCGGTTTGGAAGACATGGCCAAGCAGATGGCCGAACTATTGAGCGGCCAGTTCGATCCCCTCCAGCACTCACCCCCATCAAAACTGCATAGACTTGGTAGGCTCATGGCGCTTTTGTTGCTGTTATTCCTGGGCATTTTTATGCGTGCTAGGCATGGCGGAGGCGGCATGGGCGGCGGCTTTGGGGGCCGTGGCGGTTATTGGATTGGACCCATGGGCGGCGGCTTCCATCGAGGCGGGTTTGGGGGTGGTTTCGGCGGCGGAAGCAGTTTTGGCGGAGGCGGTTTTGGCGGCTTCGGCGGCGGCATGGGCGGCGGCGGCGGCGCAAGTGGCGGCTGGTAGGTACATTCCTAGGTTTTTCCGACCTTTGTAGAAATCCTCCTATTATGAAAAACTGGGCATCCCTGCTTCTTTTAACGTTCGTTGTCAGTGCATGTAGTGCGCCAAAAGCCACGATCGCGCAAAAATCCTCTACGCAATATCACGTTAGCGTGCAAAAATCCGCCAAGCAATATATGGAAGTGGTCGATGTACAATTGACGGACGGCAACCAATGGTCTTCCGGTTCATTCCGTTTGACCGACGAGAGTGGAAAACGCAATGTGCTCAACACGAAAGGCTATGCCTCGTTTGGTATTCAAGTGGTTACCCCTAGTCTGTCTTTTGCACCCAATCAAGCGTTGATTTCTTATCGTGTAGAACTGAATGGCCCTGTCAAGTCTATGCTTCTTAGCTTACAATCCATTCCGGCGCCCTTAGAGGCGAATACACGACCAACCTTAGCTGAATAACACAATTTCCCATGGTGTACATCCAGCGCCGCGAGACCTTCAGTGCTTCGCACCGCTTATACAATACTACATGGTCTGATGCCGAAAATGAAGCTGTTTTTGGTAAATGCTCCAACTATTATGGGCATGGTCATAATTTTCAGCTCATCGTCACCGTGAAAGGGGAAGTCAATCCTGACACAGGCTTTGTTATAAATTTGGTGGACCTCAAAACTATCATGATGGAAGAAGTCATCCAACATGTAGACCATCGAAATTTAAACGTAGATGTGCCTTTTCTTCAAGGTATGCTTCCCAGTACCGAGAATTTGGCCATTGCATTTTGGCAACGGCTAGCCCCCGCTATTGCATTGAACGGGGCCGAATTGCATTGCATTCGCTTGATTGAAACCGAAAATAACTTTGTTGAATACTACGGAGTATGAACGCATATATTTTCCCTGGACAAGGAGCCCAGAGTCCTGGTATGGCGCAAGATCTTTACGAAGCCCAGCGCGAACTCTTTGATCAAGCGAACGACCTATTAGGTTTTGATCTCGTCAACATTATGTTTCATGGAAGCATGGAGGATTTGACGCAGACAAAGGTGACACAGCCCGCTATCTTCTTGCATTCGGTGGCCAAGGCCTTAAGCTTGGGCAGCACCTTTCAACCTGGTATGGTTGCAGGTCATTCGTTAGGTGAATTTTCTGCACTCGTGGCAGCTGGCGCCCTGTCCTTTGAGGATGGTATGCGCTTAGTGAGCCAACGGGCGCTCGGTATGCAAGCTGCCTGTGAATCAGAACCTTCGACAATGGCCGCAATTCTAGGGTTAGATGACGCCGTTGTGGAGCAAATATGTGCGGAAAGCCCGGGCTTAGTAGTCCCAGCCAATTACAATACCCCTGGACAATTGGTGATCTCTGGTGCAACAGTGGCCGTTGAAGCTGCATGCGAAGCAGCAAAAGCAGCAGGCGCTAAGCGGGTATTGCTTCTTCCTGTGGGCGGCGCATTTCACAGCCCCCTTATGGCACCAGCAGGTAAACAACTCGCTGCAGCACTGGATGCCGTCACTTTTCAAGCTCCCCGCTGTCCCATTTACCAAAATGTAGTAGCTGCTCCCGTAACGGATCCAGAAGAAATTCGGACAAACTTGAAAGCCCAGTTAACCGGCTCTGTTCGTTGGACACAGACCATACAAGCCATGGTCCAAAATGGAGCGACTACTTTTTATGAAGTGGGCCCTGGACGCGCTTTACAGGGCATGGTAAAGAAAATTGCGCCCGACGCAGAAGCCCTCTCCGCATGACCTTTGGATGGCAAAGTCCCTCTAACATTGCCCTTGTAAAATATTGGGGTAAGCGTAACCCACAGTTGCCATCTAATCCCTCCATTAGTTTTACCCTAGATGCATGTCACACGAAGACGCAAACCACCTTTACGGATGGTCAAGGTGTCCGTGTCCTTTTAGATGGTCAACCTGCCCCCAACTTTGTTCCCAAGGTGCAGCAGTTCATTGAGCGCATTTCGCCTCGCCATCCCTGGCTTCAGGATTATCACCTGGCAATTTCTACCCACAATAGCTTTCCGCACTCGAGTGGCATTGCTTCTTCTGCCTCAGGCTTAAGTGCCTTGGCCCTATGTGTGGTCGATATGGCCATGCATCTAGGCCAGCCCCTTAATGCAAAGGATGCGCGTCAAGAAGCCTCCATTTTGGCACGTCTGGGTTCTGGCAGCGCAAGCCGTTCTATCTATGGCGGCTTAGTTGTTTGGGGGGGGACCCCGAGTGTTCCGGGCAGTGATGACCATTTTGCTTTGCCCTATCCCCATCCTGTGCATCCCCTATTCGCCACCTTTCGTGATGTCGTGATGTTGGTGGATGTCGGGCAAAAGGCCGTGAGCAGCACTGCAGGACATGCCCTCATGGAGGGGCACCCCTTTGCAGCGCAACGCTTTGCGCAAGCACATACGCATCTAGCACGTCTTCAGACCATCTTAGCAGAAGGGGACGTGGGCGCCTTCTTGGACCTTGTTGAAGGGGAGGCTTTAACCCTTCATGGCTTGATGATGAGCTCATCGCCAAGCTATCTTCTTATGCGGCCGCAAACGCTAGCCATTTTAGAAGCCATTCGGGTCTACCGAAAAGAAACTGGGTTACCTATAGGATTCACCTTAGATGCCGGGGCAAATGTCCATGTCCTGTTCCCTGAAGAGGCGGAACAAAAAGCCATGGTCTTTGTTAAAGACGTGCTGGCCCCGTTTGCCAAAGATGGTCGTTTTATTGCTGACCGCATTGGCGCAGGTCCACTACCTTTGTAAGACCAAACCCACCCTATGCATCCTTCTTACTTTGCAAAAATCCTTCTCTTCGGAGAATATGGCATCATCAAAGATGCCATGGGCTTATCCATACCCTACACAAGCTATTCCGGTGCTTTAGACCTTCCCGAAGGGGTTATGACGGAGGCGCAACGCATCTCTAACAACGCACTTCGGCCATTTGGAGAATATCTACAGATTTTAAGCCTAGAAGAAGAACTCAAGGCAGACTTACAAATGGATATGCTCATGCGCGACTTGAGCGCGGGGCTCTATTTTAACTCTAGTATTCCGCAAGGGTATGGTGTGGGCTCTTCAGGTGCCCTTGTTGCCGCCATCTATGCGCGGTACGCCCGACGTCCAATAGATTTACTTAGCGGTTTTACCCCAGATGAAATTTCTGTCCTGAAAGATTCCTTGGCGCAAATGGAGTGTTTTTTTCATGGCAAGAGTTCCGGTATTGACCCCACCATTTGCTATCTACAACTTCCGTTGTTGATTAAGTCCAACACAGACCTTGGCACCATTGCACTGCCTGAGCGTCAGCAAGAAGGAAAAGGGGCCATTTTCTTACTAAATTCTGGCGGCCCTGGCAAAACACAACCCATGGTCAATATTTTCATGGAAAAACTCAAAGAAGAGGGCTTTCGCAAGGTCATGACCAGCCAGTTCAAGAAATACAATGACGCCTGCGTAAAGGCATTTTTAAAAAGCGACTGGGATCCTTTGTTTACCAATCTTAAGTCCCTTAGCCGAGTGGCCCTGGAGCATTTTTCCCCCATGATTCCCTCGTCCTTCCATGCTTTATGGCAAAAAGGTATCGACAGCAATGCGTATTATTTAAAACTATGCGGCAGCGGCGGAGGCGGGTATATCTTGGGCTTCACCAAGGATTTTGATGCGGCCAAAGCAGAACTCGCACCTCACCAATTGGACGTGGTCCTTCGATTTTAACTTCCGTGGGTAGGAGGAATAAGCTAATACAACGGTTTGTTGCCTTCTTATCCTTGGTGCGTTGGACGCACCTCGCTTTTCTGGCTTGGGCACAGTCCATGGCCTATTTTTTTCTCTTTCAGGAAAGTGGGTCCCTTACGGTGTTCTTTCATTTCCGCTTCTTATCCGCCGTTGTTTCCACTACATTCTTGGTCGCTGGAGGCTCCTTGATGAATAGTTTTTATGATATGGAGCGGGACTTAGTACAACGGCCCTGGCGCACCTTGTTTGAGCGGCCCGTAGCTAAAAAATATGGCCTACGTCTTGCGGCTTGGTTTTACGCCCTTGGACTCCTTGTTGCATGGTTAGGATTGCCTTTCCCTTGGGGCATCCCCTTTGCGTTGTATGCCCTCCTTATATGGCTATACTCGCACAAACAGTGGGGTCAGCATCTTCTAGGGCCTTTTATGGCCACGCTTTTGGCCTATAGCCCCTTGTTATTACTGGCCTTGGTCTTTGCGCCAGCCTCAGAGAAGGGATTCCTTCTCTCTCTTCCTTTGGCTATGGGCATGATTCTTTTGGAATGGCGTCGGCAATGGGAACGAAAACGACTCTTTACCCTCCCGTCTCACCAAAGACAGGCTTATTTGCGTCGGCAATGGATCTATAAAGTCTTTTTGGTAGCAGGCATTGCCGCCATTCCCTTTTTGTAAAAAGAATGTCAGCGTATAACGTTGAAGGTTCCTTGCTGTTCCGTCATATTGCCAAAGGGCAAATAAATAAACAAGCGATAGGAATACACACCTTCTGGGACGGGTTGACCTCCATAGGTGCCATCCCAAGATTGGTCTAGATCATATGTGGAAAACACACGAAGTCCCCAGCGGTTAAAAATATCCCATTGAATCCCCTCAATCCCCAGTGCTTCCACTTTGATTTGGTCATTGACAATATCCCCATTAGGGGTAAAGGCCGTCGGGATATAGACATAATAGTCCATCCGAAGTTCCATGTCCAAAGAAACCGAATCTGCACAACCCAAGGAGTCAGCCACAGCAAGAGATACAGTATAAGTTCCTGGTTTTGCGTATGAATAAACTGGGTTTACATCAGATGATGTTCCGCCATCTCCAAAATACCAAGCCACATAATTGGTGTCACTGGATTGGTTTGTAAACTGAACATTTAATGGATTACTCGGATTTGGGTAATAGGTAAAGGCCGCGCCAGGCACGGGTGCTACGCCCACCCAAACGCTATCTCGCGTGATAAAGCCACATTGGTCTACCACCTTGTACGCGTACCACCTGCTCGCTCCCGGCGTCACTGTCCACAGGGAATCCGTTGGTCCATTGGTCCATGTATAGGTGTAAGGTCTTGTTCCATACTGTGCATGCGCCTCCATTTCAAGTGACTCCCCTGGGCATATCCATGTGGTGTCGGAAAAAGTCTGAACCGAATCATAGGGTAACACATAGATGGTCATGCTATCCACTGCTGGACTCGTCATGCATTCATCCCACCCGTAGAAATAGTAGGTGGTGGTGCGCAATGGGGTTACTGCCAATTGATTTCCGCCGGTGGTATCGGTTTCCCACCAGCCCATGGTCGTGCCTTCACCCTGTGTAAAGGTGCCCAATAAAGTGCTCTGCTGCCCAGGGCATTGCAGCGTGTCATTCCCTTGCCCAACGGTGGCGTCAACGGTCACCGAAACTTTATCGCGAATTAAAAACGTCTTGTATTGTGGCGGATATACAGCACAATTCGTGGTCACAGGCTGCATCACGACCTGTAAGGTATCCACCCCTTCAGCCACGCCATCCTCATACGCCCAAACCATAACCGAGTCCTTCGTTACTCCCGGCAGAAGGGTGATGGACGAGGGTAAAGTAGAATAATCCACACCAGGAACAGCGTTGCCTAGGTAGTTAAAGTTAACCGTCATGGTATCGTACACCGCTCCGCTCCGCTCTAAAAACAGATAGGACGGCGTACAACCTTCTACCATGGTCGTATCATTGAAACTGTTTCCCCGGTTAAAGGATTGACTTAATGAGATCGTGGGTAATTCAAAACTCCTGGCGCCAATAAATACGGAGGAATTCAGTGCGCCATCACTGACATCGCAAATAAACATTTTGATCGTATACAAGGAACCACAAGACACCGAAGCTCTTGCCGTAAATACATCGGTGAAGCCCTCCATATTGATGATGGAGGTGCCGCCAACATTCGCATTATAATAAACGGCATTCGTGACATAATTAGGATTGGCTGAAGAGCAATTAGTGGCAGGCCAACTACCCGAAGGATACCCCTGATTAATGGTATTGACCGCGACGGGTGTTGTCGTACCAGGAATGACGGCCAAATTCACTGTGTCAATATTGGGTGTGCCATTCGAATTCCACAAGGGTGCCCCATTGATGCCTTGGCCAATCAAGAAAAAGCCAAATACATCATTAAAAGAGGAACAGGTGTAGGAAGTATATTCCTTTGAAGCGAAGATGTAATCAAACTTGACTGAATCCCCTGGGGCAACAAAACTGAACTGAATGCTTGCCCGATCATATTGACTAGATGAGGTGCTCCCAATAGCACTCAGGACTGTTGAGAGGTTTGCTGATGGCGTTTGTGTAGGATAGGATGAATAGGTGCCTGATTGACCTGGCACAACATCATTGGCATTGGTTGTTACCATCACAATGCCACTATCTAAACCAAAACTTGGGTTATTGATGTTGAATTTTCCTAGTTGAACAGATGACGCCTGTGCCATGGGCATTCCCAATGGTCCAATAGGACTAAAGACCGTCATATTAGGCCCCACCATGACATTCTGCACCAACCACATCGGTTGGTTCATTGGCGATGTTGAATTTACGGTAATGTTTTGCGCCGTCAGCCCCTTGGTGACAAGGAGAAAGGCAAATAAAAGCACCCGCCGAATTGATGTAAAATAGTTCGTGCGCATAGGTTCACCCGAAGGTAGCACATCCTAAGGTATGCTTCCTATCTTGCCAGTATGGAAAACTACATTGCTCAAAATCGCCAACGCTTTCTAGATGAACTCTTTGCCCTCCTAAGCATCCCTAGTGTGAGCGCAGATCCCTCTTTTTCTGAAGACGTGATTGCCACGGCTGATGCCACAGCAGAATATCTACGTGCAGCAGGCGCCCAAAATGTTGAAGTCTGCCAAACCCCCGGCTACCCCGTTGTGTATGGCGAATACATTGTAGACCCAAATCGCCCTACCGTTTTGGTCTATGGCCATTATGACGTGCAACCTGCAGACCCCATTGCGCTATGGTCAAGTCCCCCTTTTGAACCTGAAATTCGTACAACAGATATCCATCCTGAAGGGGCCATTTTTGCCCGCGGCGCCTGTGACGATAAGGGGCAATTTTTCATGCATGTCAAGGCCTTTGAAGCCATGGTGGCAACAGGCAATGTGCCTTGCAACCTCAAGTTCATGATTGAAGGAGAAGAAGAAGTAGGCTCTGCTAATCTTGCCGGGTATGTCAAGCAAAACCATGAACGCCTTGCTTGCGATGTGATTCTTATATCCGATACGGGCATGGTGGCCCCCGGTGTTCCGTCCTTGACCACGGGCCTTCGCGGTCTGAGCTATGTTGAAGTAGAAGTGACGGGTCCTAACCGGGATCTCCATTCTGGCTTATATGGGGGGGCAGTCGCAAATCCCATCAATGCTTTAACAGACATGATTGCCCAGCTACATGACGACAAAAAACGTATTACCATTCCCGGCTTTTATGATCGGGTAGAAACCCTCACAGAAGGAGAGCGCGCAGAATTGGCGCAGTCACCTTTCTCTCTCGAGGCCTACAAAAAGGCTTTGGACCTAGTAGATGTAGCGGGCGAGGCGGGCTATTCAACCATGGAGCGCAACAGTATACGCCCTACCCTCGATGTCAATGGCATTTGGGGTGGCTATACAGGGGCCGGGGCCAAAACCGTGATCGCTTCAACGGCACATGCAAAGATCTCTATGCGCTTGGTCCCAAATCAAGACCCCAAAGAAATCACCGAACTTTTTACCCAATACTTCCTTTCTATCGCGCCAGCTGGCGTTACGGTCAAAGTAACGCCACATCATGGTGGACAACCCTATGTCTGCCCAACCGACCATCCAGGCTATAGAGCCGCAGTGGCTGCTCTTAGCGATTCATTCGGCCAGAAGGCCGTGCCTGTGCGCAGCGGAGGCTCCATCCCGATTGTGGCCTTATTTGAAGCTGAACTAGGCGCAAAGAGTATTCTGATGGGATTCGGATTGGACAGTGATGCTATCCATTCTCCAAATGAGCATTATGGTGTTGCCAATTATTTTAAAGGCATTGAAACGATCCCCTTGTTTTACCGCCATTTTGCCGCTGAAGCCAAAGCTTGACGGGCCGCGAAAACACACAGCCTTCAGCCCTCCAGGATTTTAACCGAAATACACCTTGTGTACACGGTAAGCTAAAGCCGTTATGTCGCGTAGTTCCAGCAGTAACTTCGTCTGGAGATGCGTTTGACGTGTGGTGAGCTCGCCCTGTCGATAACGCTGGACATCCAATTCCAATGTTCGGTTGATATCCATCACAATACGCCGCTTGGCATTGAGCAAATCGGCATGCGCCTCGGCATGTCCGGATTCTAATGCGACAACAATTCGGCTCATGTAGGGATTAAACAGGGCAAGAACATCTGCATACGCCAAGAGAAATTGACCGTGCGGCTCCTTATGAAAGTTGGCCAAATGCGCATATTGATCTTCGACCATATTACGTGCGCTCTGACTCAAATCACAGATGTAGTCAAAGGCCATGAGATGCACCGACGCTTGACTCGTTGCATCCAATTTGAGTTCCTTCAGTACCCGCGTCATTTTGAGCTCCATGCTGCGCTGACGATTCACCACCGCTTCAATTTCTTTATTGAGGCGAATGCTACTGCGTTTTTGTTTGGCAACTAACGCCTCCCCAGCCATGGCGACAATATTTGCAGATCGACGAATGTCCGCCGCCATGAGACTCCGGCTCATACTAATGGGATCCTCCGAATGCGATAGCAAGTACACCTCATCGTCCACCAGGTTTTCCGATTTCATTTTTTTGGCAAAGCCCATGTTGCTTCGGACAATTTGACCAATGGCAAAGACGGTTAAAATCAAGGCTGCAATAAACTCACCATAAAACAAGAACGCGGCAAAGAGGGCAGCAGCAAGGAAAGCTACAGCCGCCGTAAGCAGCCAGCCGCCAATGACATTCAATACGCCAGCAACACGGTAAACAGCGCTTTCGCGTCCCCAAGCACGATCCGCCAAAGAAGACCCCATCCCGACCATAAAGACCACATACGTTGTCGAAAGGGGCAACCCAAGGCTGGTCGCATAGGCAATCAAGGAACTCGCCACCATCAAATCCACTGCTGCGCGCAATAAATCAAAGGCAGGTGCGTCTTTGTCTTTGGAAGGAGGAGGAAGCGTAAAACGTTTGTCTATCCATGCTTGAACCTTTGCGGGCCCTATGGATGCCATGAATTGGCTCATTCCACCTGCCGCTGATACCATGGATCTTGACAAGGTATTGGGCTTAAACTTTTCTGAGCCTTCTCCTTGACGTGATAAGCCGATTTGGGTGGCCGATACTTTGCGGGCTTTGGCGCTTGTCCATAGTGTGACAATCATAATAAGCCCGGCGATCACCAGAATAAACGTGGGGGTTGACACTTCTTTGGCCATGCTGTCCATGATCAATTCGCGCGCATCGACCCCGGAATCTGCAAACATGCCATAGGCCTGATACGCAGCAATGGCTACCCCAATAAAGTTGACCAAGTCATTTCCTGCAAATGCCATGGCGAGAGAAAAAGTCCCCAGTAGCACGATAAAACGCAATGGATTTACCTTGATGACCGAAATCATCACCTGACCAATGACCGTAAATACGATGAAGAGACTGCCTAAGATGTAATTCTGATAGGCCAGAAGGCCTGTGACCGCCTCCTTGGTCAAAAAGGATGACCCTTTGAGGCCTTTGAATATCAAAAAATTGATGATCAGCGTGGCGGCGATCCCACTAAAAATCCCACCCAATTTTTTTAAGCTATCCTCCAATTTATACGTGAAGGCCAATCGGGCAAGCCATTGTATGGAAATACCTGCTACTAAGGCAATCCCTACAGATGAAAAAATACCTTGCACAATATCAACCGTCGTATTGACATTGATATAATCGGCAAAGGCGAAAGGGTCTAATCCATTTTGGATAGCGGTTAAAAAGCCAATAGAGGCCCCCGCACCAAATAAGGTGAATACCAATGAAACTGTCGTAGAGGTTGGAAAGCCGAGGGTGTTATATATGTCCAGCAAGATGACATTGGTTAACATCACCGCGACAAAAATGAACATCAAGGCATGGAAACTAAAATAGCCTGGATTAAATACGGATTTTCGGGCCACTTCCATCATTCCACTAGAGAAGGTCGTCCCCAATAAAACCCCTAAACTAGCGACAATCAAGATTGTACGCATACTCGCCACCTTTGAGCCGATGGACGAATTCAAAAAATTTACCGCGTCATTGCTAACGCCTACAATCAAACCCAAGGCACTCAATGAAAATAAGAGTACAACGAGGAGTAAGTATGAATCCATGAAGGCAAAAGTACCGCTTGGCTCATCTGTGGTGTTAAGCCCATGTTATTTTTACATCCTCTACGAAGGGCGTATTCTTGTGGCATGAATCAGTTGTCCACCGAACAGAGCGCTTACCTTCTGCAACATGCGCACAATCCCGTGGACTGGTGGCCGTGGGGATCAGAAGCCCTTGAGGCGGCAGCGGCAAATGGGCAATGGTTGTTAGTCAGCATTGGCTACTCTGCGTGTCATTGGTGTCACGTCATGGAACGTGAGATTTTTGAGGATGCCGAATGCGCTGCCTATATGAATGCCCATTTTCGCAACATCAAAGTGGACCGCGAAGAACGCCCCGACCTTGATCTAGCCTATATGGCCTCTGCCCTAGCCCTCAGTGGCCAGGGAGGATGGCCTTTGAATGTCATCTGCCTTCCTGATGGTCGACCCATCTGGGCAAGTACGTATTTACCCAAAGCGCGATGGCTTGCCGCACTTGGTAAATTGGTGGGGATTCAACATGACCATCCCGAGATTGCCGGGCCCTATGCTACGCGATTGGTTGATGCATTAACGGAAAGCGCCATGGCTATTCTACCGAATAGCGCCAAAGAAGAAGCAAAAGAACATGATCACCCCTCCCATTGGGAAAAGCTGTCTGTCCGATGGGACCCAGATGCAGGAGGATACAGAGGTGCGCCAAAGTTCCCTTTGCCGGCAACGTGGTGGAGTGCCCTAGGATTGACCCTAGACCCCAGCGCCCAAGAGGCTACTATCAAGCATGTCCAGCTCACGGTATCTTCTATTCTTCATTCTGGGAGCTATGATGCGCTTCGGGGTGGCCTCTTTCGCTACAGCACCGATGCTGTTTGGAAGGTTCCACATTTTGAAAAAATGGCCTATGACAATGGTCTATGGTTATGTCTGACTGGGGCATTGCACGCCGTGCAACCCTCCCCAGACAGCGCAAACGCCTATGGTAAAACCGCCAACTGGTTACAAAATGAAATGCGATTGGAGAGCGGCCTATTTGCCGCAGCTATAGATGCAGATACCCGCCATGTCGAAGGAGCGAGCTATACCTGGTCTGCGGAGGCAATCCATGAAAGCATGGGGAGCCAAGCGGGGCAAAAAGCCATGGATCTATTGGACTATTTAGGAAACCGATGGGAGGGGCAGTACATTCTCCATTGGCCCACAGAAGAAGGCCCTCCATCAGAGGAATACCAAGAAATACTTCAAAAGCTTCAGCTTTCTGTATATCAGCGTTCGATGCCCCAGCGAGATGACAAATCTGTCCATGCCTGGAACGCTTGGATCCTAGCAGGCCTCGCTTCTGGCATGCCCTATTTTAAAGAAATGGCGGATGCTACGCGCCAAGCAGCAGAAGCCCATTGGCAGCATTTTGGGCTCGCGCATTCAGCGCACCCAAGACATGTAGCCTACCCAGGAGTACCCGCAAGAGGGGTCGCATTTTTGGACGATGTGGCGGCAAGTATCCACGCTTTCATCACGTTGGCGCAAAGCACGATGAAGGTCCATTGGTTGGAGCGCGCGCATCAGCTGATCCACTATGCAGAAAAAGCACATTGGGATGGTCAAGGATATACGTATGCAGCCATGGATCAACTGAACCCTGCCTTCATGGTGCAATATGACTGGGAGGATGATGTCCTCCCTAGCGCGCAAGCTTTGATGGCCCGAAATCTCCTCATTCTAGGACATCTTGCTGGCAACCCTAGATGGGTCGAGCGTGCGCACCAACTCGTTCTCGCAAGTGAGGCCCTTTCAGCGGAGGCCCCCAGTCGATTTATCAGCTGGCGCGTCCTTGCCCCGCATATTTCTACAGATGCTTCCCACCTTCTGTTGGCAGAGGATCAGCCACATCCTGGGTATATCCAAAACATTCTTTGGGGTCCCTCCGCATCCGTTACAAAGGGAATTGGACAGGTATGCACCATGTCAGCCTGTACCTTGGTCCTTGAATCTAAACAAGAACTCCATGCCTACCTCGCAACCCATTAAGTGCGCATGGTGCCGCACGGCTCCAGATTATGAAGTCTACCATGATACGATTTGGGGGAAGCCTGTTTATGACAGTGCAGAGATGTTTCGATTTCTCATTTTAGAAACCTTCCAGGCCGGGCTCAGTTGGATCATGGTTTGGCGCAAACGGGATGCCTTTGCTGACGTCTTTCATGCGTTTGACCCGGTGGCCATGGCAAATTTTACAGAAGAAGATGTGGATCGCCTATGCCAAGATGCACGCATCATAAGGAATCGCGCAAAAATCCGTGGGGCCATCAAGAATGCACGCGCCTACCTTCATATGCAAGAGGAGGGCCTAGATTTTTCTGCGTACTTCTGGGGGTGGACCCAAGGGGAAGTTCTGCGGCGCACCGCGCATAGTCCTGTTCCGGGGCGTACGGATCTCAGCGATGCGATTGCGGCAGATCTGAAAAAACGCGGATTCTCCTTTGTGGGTTCGACCGTAGTCTATGCCCATTTACAGGCTGTTGGTATCGTAAATGACCACGATATCCATTGTTTTAAACACCCGGAAGTCCAAGCTTTGGCTTCCCCGCCACATAGGTCTTGAGGTAATTGGGCGCATAGGCACCGACCTCTACAAAGTCCTTTGCTTCATATGCCTCCAGTGCCAGTGCATGCCCATGCCTTGCATGCGCAAATGCCAAGGGAATGGCCTGAAGACCCGTCCATCCTTCAAGGGCTTTCTCTACCCCGTCACCCACACCCAACACTTTTAGGCTCGTCCCCGCCTCAGGATGTATCGGGAATTCTTCTAGCAATTGTGGCGCGTCTGGACTCAAGCGGCAGCCATGGCCGTCAAAAACCGCACTATACACTTCCATTCTGCGTGCGTCCATGGCTGCCCATATGCGCACCGATGGATCTTGAACCCCCAGAATTTCTATCGCCCCATGTGCTAACGCTGCAAGGCTTGAATATGCTATGAGGGGCAAATCATGGGGGATCACCAATCCTTTAGCCGAAGCAGCCCCAATACGCAGCCCAGTATAGGAGCCTGGTCCTCCTGAAATAGCTACCCCATCCAGGTCTGCTATCCGCTTCCCCGCTGCTTGAAGAACTTCCTGAATATAGACATGTAGTTTTTCGGCATGTTGGTACCCTTTTAGGTCAAGGCTTCCGCGTTCAACCACCAGTTGTTTGCCGTCTATCAAGGCTACATCGCAACGATGCGATGCAGTCTCAATGAGTAGTAAAGAAGTGGCCATGGGCCTAAATTACTTGGTGATGACGACTTTGTCCCCATCCTCCAGTTTGCGGCTTACCGCTTCAAAGGGGCCACGTATGATTTGTCCATCTTTTTGGCCTAACAGGCCCTCAATCAAGATGTAGGTTTCATCTTGGATTCCCGTTTTGACCGGCATGCTTCGGGCGACCCCCTCTTGAACAACAAATACGATTTCTTGCATGTTGCCATTGGTTGTGTCCTCTCTTGTTGTCACTGCCTCAACGGGTACACAGCGGGCATTCACTGCCTTTTGAGTGCGGATGTCAACCGTCGCTGTCATTCCTGAACGCAAAGGCTGTACCCCCTCCGTTTCAACTAAATCAGCATAGCTCTCGGGTAGGATCCGGACCTCTACTTCAAAATTGGTCACTTGGTTTGCTGAAAGCTGCTGTCCCTTTGCTGCATTGCTTATTTCGGTCACTACAGCACGAAAATCATGTCCTAAAAAGGCATCCACCCGAACAATAGCGGTATCCCCCATATGGACACGCACAATGTCATTTTCGTTCACGTCCACGACCACTTCCATGGTTTCAAGTTGTGAAACACGCATCATTTCTGTTCCAGCCATTTGTGCGGTACCCACAACGCGTTCGCCCACCTCTACACTAAGACCCGTGACAATGCCATCCATGGGGGCTGCAATGGTCGTGCGTTTGAGGTTGTCCTTGGCTTCATATAGCGAATTCAAGGCAGATTGCAGCTGATACTCTGCTGATTCAACAGAAAGCCCCGCAACGGCAAAGGTCCTCTCGGCTGCATCCCACTCCGCTTGTGAAATCACATTTTGCAATTTCAAGGTTTGGTTGCGCTTATAGGTTTGGGTCGCCTCAAGCAATTGCGCTTGGGCTTGTGCTTTACCCGCGCGTGCCATATTCACCGATGCTTCCGCACGGCCGACCATGGAGATGTATATATCTGGATTGATTTTAGCCAAAAGTTGGCCTTTGCGCACGGCCTGTCCCTCACGAACGGGAAGTTGAATGATTTCGCCGCTTACCTCTGGTGTAATTTTTACATCCACCGCAGGTTGAATTTTACCTGACGCATTGACGGTCTCTACAATCGTATGGTTCACAATACGCGTCACTTGTACTTCTGTGGTATCTGCTGTAGTGCCCCACCAGCCCTGTTTTTTACCTAAAACACCCAAGGTGCCCAAGACTGCCACTGCCGCAATTAAAATCCAAAGTTTCTTATTCATCAGTATTGTTTTTCAGCGGAGATTGTAAATAAAAGGTCAGAATATATGCCTTGAATTGGGCATCAAATTTTGCACGTAAAACATCGCTGACGGCGGCTAAATAGGTGTTCTGAACGGAGCTATAATCATAGATTGTCATCAGCCCTTCCGTTCTGCGAACATTCGCATCATCCATAGCCTTTATTGCTGCCGCTTCAGACTTCTTTGCTGCCTCTAATTGCAACCAAGCGGCTGTGGCGTCTGCATGGGCACGTTCCACCGTCTGCTGAAAATTGTCCCGTTCTTGTTGAAATTGAAGGTCGGCGTTTAAGGCATTGATTTGGTTTCGGCGAATTCCATTCTGTACTTGAAATCCATTAAAAATGGGGATGCTCAAATTCAGGCCAACATACCGTCTTTGATTTTCGTAAATCTGGTCCATAAAGGAAACAGGGGAAAATATGGGCGCGGAGTACTCCCTGAAAACAGGTACCTGGGCGCCTCCGTTGTCCCAATAGCCCACCGGAACAATGACAGAAGCGCTCCCGGTGACTTTTTGCGCTAAATCTGAATAGCTTGTCCCTAGTTGACCATTGAGCGTGAGTCGTGGAAGACGACGTGCACGGGCAATCTTGACCCCCATTTCAGCACTTTTTAATCGCAATGAAGCCGCCTCAATATTGGGCTGGTTATCTAAAGCTGCGCCAAAAATGGCTTCTGGACGCAAGGTGATCACCAAAGGTTTTTCCTTAAAGGACTGGGCATCCATGTTGGCAATCACAAAGCTGCCTTGCGGCTCCCCCATGGTTTGAGCCAACGCTAAATAAGCTAAAAGCCTCTGATTCTGTGCCGTCAATAAACGCTGCTCATCTCGCGCTTGTTGCGCCTCCATTTGCAGCAATTCATTTGCTGGTGAGGCGCCTGCCTCCACTAATTGCACGGCGCGACGGCGCATTCCCTCTGTTAGTTTTAGTTGCTCTTCGGCTACTTTCTCCGCTTCAATAGCCATGAGAATGGCCAAATATTGAGAAGCGGTATTCAAGGCCACCGTATTTCTTGCTCCTGCCAGGGTGGCTTCCGCAGTCAGTACGTTGACTTTGGCTTGTCTCCAAGTGTTTAAAGATGAAAAGCCGTCAAAAAGCGTCATGCCAAATCCCATGCCCCCATTCGCTGTGGCTAGATTATTAAAGCGCACCTCATTGGTAACGGGGTCAATGGTCAAGCCTGTATTCCAGGCATTTCCTGCACTTACCGTCACTTGTGGGAGCATCGTGCCAAACGCAGCCAAAGCATCAGAAGAAGACCCTTGGACATTGTTGGCCGCTTGACGGACACTATAGTTATACGCTAACGCCTTGTCCACACAAGTATTCAAGTTGAATACTTCTTGGCCAGGCCGTGGCACGGTTTGCCCAAAAAGACTCATCGTTGCACCACATACTATGGCTACACAAGCAAAAGAATGCTTCAAAACGTGACAGGTTTGGTTGGTAGATCCGAACACTTCGGCCCCATGGTTCTCGGCAAATACCGTGCTAAACTTCTGAAGCATCTCCCTTTTGGCTTCGTTGACGGTACCATAAGTACCCCACTCCCCCCATTAAGAGATAGGGAAAGACCATGAGGTACAATATCCCTCCATTTAGTCCATCTGCCGCACCCGCACCTCCTTCTAAATCCGACTGTGCTGCGGCCTTGCACATGGCACATTGGGCTTGAGAAGCCCATGAAAAGGTCAGCAAAGTACAAACTAAAAGGGCTTTGCGCATTAGGCCTGGGGGTAATAAGGCGCCATAAAGAGGTAGACCAACACGCCGGTTATGGCCACATACATCCAAATGGGGAAGGTCCATTTCACTAATACCTTGTGCGCAGCAATCTGATTATTCCAGGCACGATAAATAGACAGCATGGCGAGCGGAAGTACGGGGACACTTAAAAGAATGTGGCTAATAAGAATGAAAAAATAGACCGGTCGAATCCAACCTTGGCCACCAAAATGAGCATCTGGATTCGATACATGTGATATCACGTAGGACACCAAAAAAACCGCTGAGAGCGCAAAGGCCATGACGTTGGCTGCACGATGCAGCGCCACATTTTTGGTCTTGATCATACCAAATGCCACAGCAAGTAGGACTGCGGTAGATCCATTTAAAACGGCATGAAAGAAGGGCAAGCTGCGAACATTGGCCGAGCCCCATTGCAACTTCCAAGATTCAGGTAAAAGAAAAAGCAAGGCGACGGCAATAGGCACCGCAATGGATAATCCCACAATAGCGGGTATAGCGATCCTATCATTGGGATGTTGCTTTTTACTTGCTTGCGCCATCTGTTCCCATTTTTGTTTTTCGGTGTTCTTTGACCAATACACGGATATCGTCCACCAATTGGTCTACCAGGTAAGGTTCTGAAACATCATACACACCCAAAATGTTTCCCTCATCTGTGATACGGCTGCGCAAATGGCCATTCCAATCCAAAATCACGGCAGACTGAGAATGCGCATACCCTCCTTCCGCAGAACTGTCTTGCATGGCTACCAAATAATACGCGTTCGCTAAAGCGTAGAGATCTTCCCTTTGACCCGTTATGAACTGCCATTTATTCGACCCCTGTACCCCAAGTCGTTCTTTATAGGCCTCAAGCACTACCGGCACATCCGTTAATGGGTCCACCGTGCAACTGATGAAAACAAGGTCCTTAAAGCCATAAAGGCGATCATGCGCTTCCTTTAAATGGAAATTCATGGCCGGACAGACCGTTGGGCACGAGGTGAAGAAAAAACTCACCACCGCTATTTTTCCTTGCATGGAATCTGGCGTCCATGTTCCCTGATCTGATTGTATAAAGGAAGTTCCGTCTGACCAAGATGCTTGGGCTAAGGGGTCCCCTAAATCTTCTAGACTACGAAAATTTACAGCCCCAGAAATCACCAGGGAGCCAAGGTACATGGCTACCGGCAAGACCAGCAGCACACCAAGAAGTAGCCGCTTACTGGTCATATTTGCCATTAAAATTCAAATATGGCTTGACCTTCAAACATGAGAATGGCCGTCAAGAATGGGATAAGAATGAGAACGGGGAGATAAATCGCCTTCTGAAGGCTTCCTACTTCATACTTCAGGTGCATGAAGTATTGCACGATATACGCGGCTTTGACCAGCGTAAGGCCAATAAAGAGGATATTCAAAACGGAGGTGCCCGCTAGCTGACCTAAAAGGAATTCAGGTTTTATAATGCCTAAAGCCACCTCAACCGTTGTGATGGCAAGAAGGATCCAGAAAATTTTCCATATCCAAGCGGTTCCAGAAGGGGATGCGTGATCTGCCATGGTACTGTAAATTAAACGAGATAGAAAAAGGTGAATACAAATACCCATACAAGGTCAACAAAGTGCCAGTATAAACCGACTTTTTCGACCATGAGATAGGATTTACGGCGTTCGTAGGTGCCAAGCATTACGTTCCAGAAAAGCAGTATGTTCAATACTACACCTGAAAATACGTGGAAGCCGTGGAAGCCTGTGATAAAGAAGAAGAAATTGGCAAATTGTTGCTTACCATATTCATTGTGGTGCATGTTGGCTCCCTGAATGGCCTCTGCCCCCACAAGTGCCTTTAGGGAAGCTTCGCGTGACATGGCGGGATGCCCTTCTCCCGGGTTTTGCAGTACAACATGGTCATTTGCTTTGAAAGCATCTAGTACTGCCTCCGTAGAAAATGTTTCTTCGTGGTTGGCCGCATGGCCATGTTCCATGCCATGGACTAATTGCGAGAGCGAAAGCACTTCACCCTCTTCATTGGCTACTTTCCACACCTCGGTGTTGGCCAACTCCACGCCGCCTTTGTCCCCCATAATGAAGTGGTACCACTCCCAGGCCTGAGAGCCCAAGAAGATCGCTCCGCCAATAATAGTGAAGACCATCCACCAAGCCGTAGCCGTCTTTTTCATGTGGTGACCCGAGTTTACAGCCAAGACCATCGTCACGGATGACATAATCAAAATAAAGGTCATAAAAGCAACATACAGCAAGGGCTGATCCCCTTCAAGTCCTGGGAAGTGCGTAAAGACATCTTCCGCAACAGGCCAAGTCATTTCAAAACGGGAACGCATAAAGCCATAGGCCGTTAAGAAGCCAGAGAAGGTTAGCGCATCAGAGATGAGGAAGAACCACATCATGATTTTGCCATATTCGGACTTCATGGGCTGGTTGGCCCCACTGGACCAATCGCTGGTTGTTGCTGAAGTTGCCATTCGGTGTATTTCGTCAGTTAACAGAGTTGCAAAATTAGCGCAGAAACGCCAAAAAGAGGAGTAAATAAATCCATAATATCCCTAAGAAATGCCAAAACTGGGCGGCAAGGCTATAACCCAAGTATGATGCGCCGGAATATCGGCCCTGCACGCTGCGCCATGTCGTGATGGCCAATACCACGACACCGGCTAAAGCATGCATCCAGTGAAACCATGTAATCACGTAGAGCCAACTTCCTGCTGGTGTACTATTAGGGCCTGTAAACCAAATATTTGCATCAACCAAGTGGGTCCATCCGGCTACCTGAAATCCCAAGAAGGCGAGACCCGCAAGTAAGGCCCATTGCATATTGCGTTTAGGGGAATAGGTCGCATCTGCCTTCATTTTTCTTTGTCCCGCAATGAGTATTAGCGATGAAAGAAAGATGGCAACGGTTGAATAATAAAAAGCGGTAGGGAGCGGGATGGTTAGCCAAATATTTTTAGCCACCAAGGAACCCTTTGCCACGACATACCCAGAAGTAAGGCCCGCAAAGGCCATGACAATACTTGCCATGCCAATCCATAAAAGCGGTTTTGCTGTTTTGTTTTCCATTTTGAACGTTTCGTTTAGGCGAGGGTATGATCTATTACATAGGTGATTTGCACCAAGGGGAGGTACCGAATAGTCGCAAACATGAGTTTTTTGGCTGCTATATCTGATGGATTGCGATGATGGGACCAAGCACACCGAAAGACGTCTGCCCCAAGAAGGAGGACCACCACCGCGGCTGGAAGACTAAGCGTCAACGTACCCGTCACCCCGAATGCAGGTAATACGGAGACCAGAATCATCCAGATTGTATAGACAACACTGACAAAGGTGGCTGTTCGGTCTTTTTGACGGGTGGGCAACAAATAATAGCCCGCACGTGCATAATCTTCATAACCGACCCATGCAATGGCCCAAAAGTGGGGGAATTGCCAAATAAATTGAAGGGCAAAAAGCGTCCCTGCTTCAACTCCAAAATCTCCCGTTACCGCGACCCATCCCAGTAAAAACGGAATAGCGCCAGGGAATGCCCCAATCAAAACAGCCCATGGGCTATGCGCTTTCATCGGGGTATACACCAAGACATACAGTAATAGGCTCAGCAGCCCAAAAGCGGCGGTTACCACATTGAGATAGCCTAAGGAAACCGTGCCTGCGATACCTAAGCCAATAGCCCAGGCATAGGCTTCCGCTTTTTTCATTCGGCCTGCGGGTAACGGTCGGTTTTTTGTTCGCTCCATCACGGCGTCCCTTTCAATCTCCCAAATTTGATTGAATGCATTGCTTGATCCCACAATAGCAAACCCACCAAGGGTTAACAAGAGAAACTCCGACAAATAAAAGACCGGAGCCCCCAGCATATAACCCGCCGCCGCAGAAAAAACAACTGTAAAGGCGAGGCGAAATTTCAGTAGTAATCCAACGTCACGCATGGCCACAAAGATAAGGCGCCCCACAAACCAAGAAGAAGGGATTGAGCAGGTTTTCCTTGTTGTATACAAGGGGTTTTGACCATGTAGGCATTCCCTCCACTACCTCAATTTGGAAGAGGCTGCAATGTGCCCCAAGGGCTACCGCATGACCCGCAGCCGTGTCCCATTCCATGGTTGGCGCTACCCGCGGATACGCATGCGCACGTCCTTCTGCGACCAAACATATTTTAAGGGAGCTTCCCATGCTCACGCGTTCAATCTGCCCATGCTTTTCTTCCCAAGCCGAAATCAACGCCTCCGTAGCTGGGCTACCGTGGGAGCGACTGGCCACAATCGTCATTTTTTCAGGCAAACGGCCGGGTAGTCGCATCCCTTGTTCCATAAGATCAGCCCACGGAATCCTTTGTAAGGATTTATATGCCCCCATTTCCGGTCCACCAACATACAGCCAGTTCAAAATAGGGCTGTAGACAATGCCAAATACAGGCGTATTGCCTTTGACCAACGCAATGTTGATGGTAAACTCACCATTCCCTTTGATGAATTCTTTCGTGCCATCTAAGGGGTCTACCACCCAAAAGTAATCCCAGTCTTTGCGGACTTCATAAAGATCATGATGCCCCTCTTCACTGAGCACGGGGTAGCCCGATTTGGCCAACACTTCTTGGATAATGTGATGGGCACGGATATCCGCCTCGGTGACGGGGCTATTATCCGACTTTGTTTCAGCCTGGATGGCTTCACGTTGGTGATAGACTTCCAGGATGGCATCTGCGGCCCGGTATGTCGCGTCCAGCAGGTGATCAGGCTCCAAATTGGGTAAGGGGAAGGGAAGCATAGGATTGGATGAAAAAAGCCCCGGACATGCCGGGGCTCTCAATGTATTGTTACGTTTGGCTTAGCACCAAGCGTGGATATTATTGAAGCTTGGCATTGATTGGCAGGCTGTAGCGCATGCGCACTGACCGCCCGCCCACCTTGGCTGGAATCATCTTGGGCAGCATGTTGACTACGCGCAGAGATTCGTCATCCAAGAGTTTGTCGACGCCACGCTCAATGGTGATGTCGCTTACTTTTCCGTCTTTTTCAATGATAAATGAGACCCAAACCTTGCCCTGAATACCCATTTGCTTGGCCATTTCTGGGAATTCGAATTTCTTACCTACAAATTGACGGATTTTGGTATTGAAGCAGTTGAACCGCTCATCTTCCGTAGCTAAATCCTCACATCCCGGGAAAACAGGCTTGTTTTCAACGTTGACAAAATTGAAAACTTCTCCATCGTCCACATCTACTTCCATCAGCTCAAACACATCGTCATCACTGATTTCTGTCGACTCCATTTTAAGTTCATCAATGTCCACTTTGTCGTCCTCTACAATATTGAGAACTTCAGGGGGCGCAGGAGGCGGAGGAGGAGGCGGAGGCGTATTGCGCTGAGTAACAAGGACTTCTTCGTCATCCATCGTCATTTCCAAATCACCCAATGAGCCAGGGCCGTCTTTGTAGGTTTTCCATTCAAAGGCTGTCCAAACACTTGCCAGGGCTAGGACCAAGCCAATCTGCAAGAAGAGGCCCTTCTTGTTTTCGAGATCAGCTTTAAAGGATTTGCGGTTCTGCATGAGGCAAATTTTTACGGGATAAATATACGCTTCCCAAAACGTAGGGCAAGAAACATTCCAAAAATTAACCCGAAGGTATTGGCCACCATATCACTGTAGCTAAAATGGCGGCCAACAGCCAAAATAGGTTGTGCATATTCTAGGCCTACGCCTATTGTAAATGACACCAAAGCTGGCTTCCAGGGACCTCGCGGGGAGCGTGACCCCATGGTCAGTAAAAAAGCAGCTACGCTGTACGCGACAAAGTGTAATACAGCATCCTGTAAGGTGACAAAAAGATCAGGTAATTGGCTTGGCGTCAATAAACTGAAGTAAATTACGACTAGGCACCAAAGTGTCCCACTCGTTAACCAAAACCACCGAGGGATTTTAGGCACCAATCAAGGTCGAATAGGCCGCAGCATCCATCAACGCATCTGCTTCGGCTGGGTCTGTCATTTTGATTTTCACCATCCATCCTGTGCCATAGGGATCGCTATTTACCCCCTCTGGATTGCCATCCAACTCGGCATTAACTTCAAGAATTTCTCCTGCTACGGGCAGATAAAGATCGCTGACGGTCTTGACCGCCTCAACTGAGCCAAAGACTTCTTCTGCGTCCATGGTTTCTCCCTCCGTGGGGATGTCAACAAATACAATATCCCCCAACTCGCCCTGGGCAAAGTCAGTGATGCCAATGGTCGCTATGTCGCCTTCAATGCGAAGCCATTCATGGTCTTTGGAGTAGCGTAGTTCGGAAGGAACGTTCATGTTGCAAGGATTTAGGGGCCAAAGATAGTGCAGCCCTAGTTTCCTAGGTTCAGTCGCAAGGCAATTCCACTTTGCCACTGGTTGGTTGGGAAGGCCATGGAGGTTTTGAATTCTGAAATCGTCTGGTCGTAATAGAATTGCGCGGCCAGTCGACGGCTTAGACGATAATCTGCGGTGAATTTGATGGTGGTGCGCTTTTGGCCCGCAGTGGGTTGGTTAAAGCCTTCCAGGATGCGTCGGATTACGGTCTGGTTATCCGCAAGGCGCAAGTCAAGCTTCAATTCCAAATTGGACTTAATGTTGTTGCGCTGCCCAGCCTCATCGACAATAGTAAATTGGACATCCCGAATGATATACCCCAATCCAATGGTCACATCGGTTGATTTGCTTTCCGTGATTTGGTTGTTGGCCATACTCAAGGCCACTTGCCTTTGTTTGCCCATTTCGAACTTAAATGAAGCATTGGTCCTAGTCCGGATATCAACCCCGATCAAAGGGGAGAAAGACTCAGACATCGATACTTGTCCCACTTGATTCTCAGAAAGAATGTCATAGTTGGCGTTACGCGGGTACGGTGTCGTTGGGTTGTCTTGCAGGCGCTGTGCGCGCAACATATTGGTCTGAATGCCCTGAACGGTCAAATTGTTTGCATAGGCGTGGTTGATTGAAAAGGCCGTAAATATTTTACGCATCTGCTTGATCCGCATGAGGCCCGTATAGTTAACCGTCCAGTTTGGCATTGGGGCAATTCCGGCCAGGTCATTAATCACCCAAGTGGAAGCGTCACCCATGCCATAGGTAGACAAGAAACTATTGAGCAGTACATCGGTTTGAAGCACCGAATACCCATCAAATCCATAGCGAGATGAATCGGGGGCCGCAATGAAGTCCTTCATATAATCCGGATCATTCTGGAATTGAAGGCTGGCCAATCGATCTGAAAGCACCAATCGATTTTGCAAGAAGCGCGTGTAGGCATCACTATCGTAATCGGGCGCTACAGATTTTTCAAAGGCAGAATTCCATGCCAGCCAGCTGGTGGTAAAGGTTTGTTGATTTTGGGGGCTAAATGCATGGAAGCCCACAGGGAAAAGGCTATCACGACCTGTTCCGCGGCTATAGCGATAGGTGCTACTTTGCTGACTGCCAAACGTTTGGTTGGCCGTCAACGTTATGCGAAAATCCGTTAAGGGCTCTAATTGTGCGCGGCCATTGAGGGTCCGCGTACTGGTCCGCATCATCCGATTGGGTTGATTGGGGTTTTTGATCAGCCAATCGTTTTGCGCTGCCAATGGCCCTATATCCACCGGAAGACCTGCCAGCATTTGCCATCCTGGCGCCATGGCTTTTGCCGGATTTAAACCCGAGTACAACGGGGTCGGGGTGAATCCAGGCAACAAGATCCCGGTATTCAGACTCCCGGAAAGGTTGATACTCTTGACCAACGTGACCACGTCCACGGCCCCGATCAGTATTTTCTTGGCAAAACCATTGCTGGATGCTTCTGCTTGGGCCTCCTTATTTTCATTGTTTCCACGGCTTACTGGCGTACGTGAGGGTGCGCCACCCCTAGATCGACCGGTGCCTTGCTTCAACTTCTTGTAGGCCGGAAATTTATTGTAGAAGGTGGCAAAGTTCAGATTAGCCGAGGCGTTCCATTTGCCCGAATTCTCAATGTTATTGCCAAAATTTAAGCTGTCGATATTCTGCATGACGGCCAAGAGTGAATTGGTGCTCCAGTCATAATCCGCTGTGTATCGAATCTGCACTTGGGCAAAATCCATATAGGGCAATTTATTGATCGGCACATTCCAAGAAGTATTGACCGTATGGTGATAGGCGATGGGGCGTCCACCCGCTTGGATTCCTTGTGCCATAAAGTTCTTGACCGAGTCCACGGTATTTGGCCCTGGTAATTCATCTACGCGCACCCGCATCCTAGCCGTATAGTCAAACTTTAGGCCTTTACTCAAATCCCAAATCACATTATAATTGCGGTCCATGGTAAAGTTCTTGCTAAAAGTCAGCGGCAGTTCAAACTTGGGATTGTCCACGTTGCGCATTTGCATCATGCGGACCGTACGGTTCACTTCAGCGCGCGCCGAAACGCGTGAGGGCGTCAAGTTGAGGTTGATGTCTTTAATCAGCGCGAACTGCTTTTGCTTGATTTTTTTAAAGGGCTGAATATTGAATGGCGTAGTCTGAAAAACATAGGCCAAGCTCCCTTTGTACTCTTGAAAATTATCTACCAATGTGTTCGCGTCGCGCTTGAGCACTTCATTGAACGCATAGGAGGCCGTCCAATTAGCTAAGTCAAATGGGGTGGGACCTATTCCCTTTCCGCCTCCGCCACGGACACCCGTAGGCTTGCCTCCTGGCATTTCAGGTGCGCTGCGTGATTCTCCGCCGCGACCGACACCGCCCCCCATAGCGGGTCCGCCACCGCGACCGCCGCCTCCGCCGCCGCCGCGCTCAAATCGCACATTGGTAAAGTTGAAGCCTCTTCGCTGTGTGAAATCACTCACCATAGAACGCAGCGAATCACGCTCTGCAGCAGATGCCAAGTTGCTGAGAGCTCTTGACATTTCAATATCAGGGTTCAACGGGTTGAACATGGGGCTCTTCCAGTCTTGGGCATGGTTAATAAAGAAGGGTAGACGCAATCGGGTCCGGAAGGGCAGGAACTTGCTCAGCTCCAGATTGGTTTGAAGATCATAGGTCGCAGAAGAAAATTTATTCCGCTCCATGGGGTTCATCTCGAGCGAACCAAAACCAACCGTTGAGTAACTCGTGCTCAAGGCCACCTGGCCCAGGTCCGCGAGCTGTGCGGTGCTTCGCGCAAGCGCCGCCATTCCCCCACGATTGTCAAAGTCCGTCATACGGAGTTCATTGACCCATACTTCGGCACATTTATCTAACCCGTCATCAGCACTTGCAGAACTTCGTTTTTTAGGATTGCGAATCCCCATCATCACCGTGCGCACATTGCCCAAATTGGGGACACCTACTACCCGAATGACCCCTTCACCATAGATCTTTTCATAGGGCACATTGGATTGCAGCGCAGGGTTGTCGCGAACCGCTGCATCGCGCTCCAACTTGAGGGATGTCCAGGCGTCGAAGGCTAAGTCAATTTCATTTTCAATGGGCCAAATAACTCCCGGGTCAGTGCTTCCATAGGCCGTTACTTTCAGCGGCACTTCGTACTCGTAATAGTTTTGGCTGTAATCATTCCCCATTCGGATAAATAGGCGAACATCACCATCGTTTAATGGCTGCGCAGCATCCCCCGCCTCAGCATGTGCAAACAAGCGCAAACGCTTGTTCATACGCATATCAATGGTGGTATTTTTGAATACCGCACGGGCATCCCCATCCCGCAGGCCACAGGCCTTCATGGAGAGGGATTGTTCATTCTGCTGCACTAAGGAGGTGTTGCCTAAAAGCACTTGGCGCTCAATACCCGGGGGCAAAACATAGGGAATAGGTTGACGGCCGCCGTTTTCTTCAAGGTTTACCGCATTCATAATAAAGCTGGTTTCATCGCTGGCGTCAACAGGAATCAATTCACGGGATTCCTCCAAAGAGAAACGATATCGCCGCCATTCGCCTCTAACCAAATCCAAGCGGGCAAAACGCATGACGGTGGGTGCATCCCATCCTTTCAGGACCATTCGCAAAAAGCGAATAGACCTAAAATCCGTCGCGCCATTGACTCGGTCATCTGGGTCAAAGACGGGTATTTTGAACTGGATCCAGCGGACGGGCTTTCGGGTTTGGTCGGGCAATAAATCTGTGGTGGTTTCATAGATATCGGCGATATGATTCTTGCCTATCACCAAGTCTTCTGGACGCATAGAGATACGATACTGGAAGTACTGCTCTGCCTTGTTCAACGTGGCATCGCGGTTGACATCTTCCTTGTCAGGGAGGTTGGTATAGGTGGCTGGCAAGCCATTGATCAGGGTGGTCTGCGAATTGCCATCAGGATTATTGAAGTAGCGATAACGCTGTAAAATATCTGCCTCGATACTGTCTTGGTAGGGTCCTCGATAATAGCGAAAATTGTCCCCTGCAGGATCGCTGGCCGCCGCTTGATACACCGCAGAACCGGCTCCATAGACCGCTGCCAAGGTACTTAAGTAGGATTGACCCGTCGTTCCCACCCAGCCGCCTTCATCCGTGTCGGGCAGACCATCCAAACCGACATCCTGAAAAATTCGGGCATTGGGGTCATTGTCAAAGGCATCGACCACAGGCTGATATTTGGAGGTGTACCCCCAAACACTAGAATCTACATCGATGCGCATTCCGCTCGGCGAAAGTCCGTTTTCAAAACTCTGACGACCATCCTTGAGAATATCCTCTGACAGGTTTCCTAGATGAAAATAGAGATCGCCTCCTTCTGCTGTAGGGTCGTCCATAAAAGGATCTATCACCCAAAACTGGATGAACTCAATGTTTTGTTCTTCAAAATTGTTGATGGTAAGCTGACGCATGATGCCCGCCCAACGGGATTTGGGATCCTTCAATCGCCCATCCGGCTCTAAACCTTTTGAATACCCGGCGAAACCCTCCACGTCAAAATTGTAAGGACCGCGCTCCGTTGGATCAAACTGAAGATCAAACATGGCAATATTTCTAGCCATGCCCGGTTGAAGCGGGATGTTGGGAAAGACCTCCGCCAAGGGAACCATGCGTTGGCGGTGGTCCGAAGTGATGGTGGGATTGTTCCGAATGTTTTCGGGTGTTTGCGATGTAGAAGCAAAGAAGCTCGGATCAATGATGTACCAGCTCATACGGGCACGGTTGGCATTGTAGGTCCAGTCATTTGCCAGCGCCGCTTCCGGAAAGAGTTTGGATTGACCCTCGGGCGCGGAAGCCAGCGTCCAAGTCGTCGTGCCCCGCAGATCAATCGTCGTTTGGCTGGTCTCAAAATCATCCAAATACGTGGTAGCCTCGCCATTGATTTTGATACCACGTGGGGAGCCTGGAATCAACTGGGCAAACTCGGCTTGCACCTGGACCCTTGAAGCCGCATTGGTAGAGATAAATGGAAGGCCATCCAAGAAGCGGGTGAGCGCCGGCAGGTTTTTTTGGTACTGGGTATTGAGCCCCCAAATTCGGTTCGAAATAGGCTCATCCCCCGCGTTTACTTTTTGTGTAAGTGGCCGCTCCGAAAGACGCAATAATGACCCTCCAATGGTCCAATCACGGGAAATTTTATGTTCAACGGTCGTCCCTGCAAAGGTCTTGGCTTGCATGTTGAACAACGTATTGTTCTCAAAGCTCACACGAATAGGCATGCCGGACTGCAACAGGCTTTCATTGAGAATGCGCACCTGTCCCACGGCATAGTCCACGGTAAAATCTTGGTTCTCGATCAACTTGCTGCCTCCTGCCGTCACAGAGATAGAGCCTCGGGGAATATTGAAGGCATTGAGCTGAATGAGCGATCCCCCCGCACTCTTATAGCGGCCCCGGAGGACATATTTGTTTAATTGGGTTTGCTCTTGGGCCCGGAAGACAGTTGAATCATAGAGTTGCTGAAAAACATAGCGCTTCTTTTCATCTTCGTTCGAAAGCGCGCGTTCGAGGGCTGACCCAAAGGGCTCCAGGACGGGTAAGATGACGCGGCCCGTTTGACTGAGGACCGTTACCCCTTCGACATAGTCAAAGAGTCCATCGGGAAAAGGATCATTGTTGCTGTTGACATGATCCAAATCCAACACCTGGATCAATAATTTGTCTTTCACTGTGCTTTTGGGCAAGAAGGGGATCGGAAGCCCGGTCGCATCATTGCGATACAAGACTTCAAGGCGGAAATCTTCAGGTGAAAGCTGAAATGCATTCAGACTATATACGTTTTTCATCATCAAATCCCACAAGGGTGACTTGACATTGAGCAATGTATGCTTGAGCAATTTCAAGACCAAAGACTTCGGGGCGACAATGCCATCATTGGAGAATTCCCCCACCTGATATGTCCTTCCATTGGCCGTGTATTGATAGGCCACGGCCAACACTTCATCTTGGTTGAGTGCCGTATTCAGGGTCATGTAGCCCAGCTGCGGATGAAACGAGAATTCATTCGGTTGCAATTTTCGGGCATTGGTCAACTCTGCATATTCTACGTTGGCGTTATATCCTGCCGAGGTAAGCAAATTGCCTGCATTGGCTGCATCGCGTACACCCGGGAAGCGGACCACAAGCTCTTCTGGATCTATGCTATTGACCCGGTTACTGGGTAAGGGGTCCGAGGTGGCTCCTGGGAAAATCACATCTCCTGAACGGTTGTTGGCGGTGGAACGCCATGCCTTGCTTTGCCCCTCCCCTAAGTCCGTAAAGGCGATCAAATTGCGCACCTCCGTGGGCGTGCTGCGTCGGTTGGTCACCCAAACTTCTACACGGGAAATTTGAACAGACGACTGAATAACGGGCAAGGTGCTCAACCACTGCTCATAATGGTCACGGAAGTATTGGCTCAAAAAGAAGTGACGGTTTGCCTCGTAGTTATCGCCTTGGATGATAAACTCTTGTGTAGTTGCTCCGCCTTGGATATTCAAATTTTGGCTTTGGCTGCGCTGCTCCGCCATGACCGTGGTGACCGTTGTATTTCCAAATTGGAATTGACCCTTGAGTCCAAACAAACTCTGCGCGCCGGTAATCAAACTACCCCCTGTTGGCAGGGACACATTGCCCATTTCTAAAGCCTTGACAATATCATCCTCCGTTCCTTTGAAGTCGAGCTTCATTTTGTTTTCAAATGCAAACGTCGCCTCGGTGTCATAGTTGATTTGCATGTCAAGTCGATCCCCGAGCTTTCCCGTAGCATTGACCTGCATTTTCTGATCAAAATCAAATGCAAGTGTTTTGCGGTTTCGCTCCGGAACTATGGGATTCTTTATGTGCTGATAGCGCAATCCAAAACGGATTTCAGCGGTGCCTTGGGGCCTGATCTCTAACTCCTCCGAACCAAAAATATCCTTAATCGTGGGATTGGAAATCGACATATCAGGCACCATGCTCGCGCCTTCGCGTTGGTCCGCGGCGCTGCCTGCTGCCCACCTTCTTTGCCAACCTTGTGCCTCTTGCTGGCCATAGACCATTTGTCGGTACTCGGCTGGCGACATATAAATGGGGGCACCTAGCGGTACATTCCCAATGTATTTCTGCTGAATATAAAAGCCTGTGATGGGGTCATAGGTTACCTCGGTCCGTATGTTCGTCGGAGTCGTGAGACCTGGCATCGACCAACCATTTCCTGCCTGCGCACTATCGCGCACCTGACCAAAGGACGGAAAGACCCCTAGGACGGCCAATGCCGCCATGAGGAGGCGCTGACCAAAATTCATTAGAGTTGAGCTAAAGCCTGTTTGACGACAGATTCTACAGTGGCTTCTGGGGTGTTTGCCACAATACTGGCTACCGATTTCTCCACTGCAGTGCGCGGAAAACCTAAAACGACCAATGCTTGAATGGATTCGCCACGGACTGACCCGGTTTCTCCCCCAATCGCACTGGCATCTACCTTCCCCACCTTGTCACGCAAGTCAACGACAATGCGTTGTGCCGTTTTTGCACCAATGCCTTTAATACGCTGAAGAAGTCCGCTATTTCCTGAGGCTATGGCTTGTATCGCTTCAGCTGGCTGAAGGGCCGACAATATCATTCTCGCCGTATTGGCCCCAACACCGGAGACCCCCAAGAGGAGTAAAAAAACATCCCGCTCAGCCGCTGTGGCAAATCCAAAGAGCAATTGCGCATCTTCACGGTAAACCGCGTGAGCCAAAAGCTTTACCTCAGGCGCGTCAGGCAACTGACCATAGGTCGTCAAGGAAATATGAAAATAATAGCCCACGCCTCCGCATTGCAGAATGGCATGGGCCGGAGATTTTTCAATGAGTTTACCTACAAAATGATGAAACATACGTGGGATAACGCCGCGAAGGACGCTTTAGGTATGTTACTGGATGAGGACTTTCCCCAAGTTTTCCTGCGAATGACCCATCCGGCGTCTAAGGAGATACAGGCCGCTTTGCACTTGGTCTGTTTGCCAAACAACCTTTGTCCCCTGCGCAGGCACCTCAACAATTGCCTGAATGCGGCCCAAAACATCCAAAACCTCAATAGAACTGGCGGCGCTGAATGGAGTAAATTCCATGGTAACACACCCTGTTGCATTTGGGTTTGGATAAATTTTATTGGGGCTCAAGGTTGACTCATCTTGACCCATCGTGGGTGAAAAGAAGTAGATCACGGGGACCGTTAAAAAATCCGTACTGTCCGCAATGTTTTCAAAAGTGTACCAAACTGTATCCTGGCCATTGGCCGCAGTATCCATCACATAGGCGTACCCACTAAAATCATACGCAACAGCCCCTGGATTGATCATTACGGTGCCTTGACTTTGGTTGACCCATGTAGGATAACATAGATCCCAACAGAAATAATTGGAGTCAACTAACCCGGTGGAGCCCACTTGCACACGCTTCAATAGGTAGCTTTCAGCCGTCGACGCATTATTCTGCAGATTTACATGGGCTTCTGCCAAGCTTTCCGTACGGCTATTTGCATTTCCATAGCCTATGGAGATGAGCGTGATGTTTTGAGCGAAGAGCGAAAATGAAAAGCCAAAGGCTACAAGAAAAAGGATGCGTTTCATCAGAATCACAGGATTATAACTTTATTCAAAGGTACTGAAGATTATACAGGGCGAATTGCAACAGCACTCCACATATTGATTAACTTTCGCAAGGAAAAAAATTTCTTGTTAACTCTACAACCATCAAATGAAAAACTGTACCCTTGTTCTCGCCCTGCTCTTTGGCATGTCTAACGCTCATGCGCAGGCTACGCGTTTGGTGTTATTCGAAGAGTTTACCCAAGCTTCATGTGGACCATGTGCCTCTCAAAACCCCGCTTTTAATTCCTTGCTTTCGAGCAACACAACAAAGGCTATCTCTATCAAATACCAGACGTCATGGCCCGGTGTTGATCCCATGAATGC
The DNA here is from genome assembly GCA_001438205.1 of Cryomorphaceae bacterium BACL7 MAG-120322-bin74. Lineage (GTDB taxonomy): Bacteria > Bacteroidota > Bacteroidia > Flavobacteriales > Schleiferiaceae > TMED14. The sequence continues at coordinate 57,877 of LICG01000002.1, read as the reverse complement.
TGCGAATCCTGCGGATGCAGCGACACGTGTTTCTTATTACTCTGTTAACGGTGTGCCCTGGGCAGCCATGGATGGGGTTGCACCTACAGGCTCTGCGTATTCTGGCGCTCCAGCAAACGTTACGCAAACGTCTATTGACAACCGCTATGGCGTTTCTTCTCCTCTGGCCGTTTCCGTAACACACCAGCTCACGTCTGGCTATGACTCCATCTTGATTGCCGTCAACGTAAACAATCCAGGAACCAGTTCCTTTACTTCTGGCTCAGCGGGCTCATTGAAACTGCACACCGTCATTGTGGAAGAAGAAATAAACTATCCTGTTGCGCCAGGTTCAAACGGTGAAAAAGATTTTTTCAGTTTAATGCGCAAAATGCTTCCTAATGCGAATGGTACTGCTTTGGCAGACGCTTGGACCGCTGGCCAATCACAGACTTTCACTTTTGCCGTTGCTTTGCCAACGTATATCGCCAATTTGGGTGAGATTGCGGTCGTTGCCTTTGTTCAGGACAATAGCAGCAAAGATGTAAAGAATGCCGCCTACTCAGCACCTCAATCTGTTTCCGGCTTGGCCGACGCAGGTGTAACTGCTTTGAATGCGAGCACCAACGGATTGTGTGATGCAACGGTCACCCCTTCTGTTGTCATAGAAAACGCCGGTTCTGTTGCTTTAACTTCCGCTACGGTTGGCTATACCATTAATGGCGGAACCCCGGTGACACAGAGTTGGACGGGCAATCTTACTACCGGTCAAACAGCGACTGTCGCCTTCCCGCAAGCAACGCTTTCTGGAGGCAGCAACATTTTAGTCGCTACCATTTCTAGCCCGAATGGCTCTGGTGACTACAATGGCATGAACAACAGCTCAGCGCCAGTGAATATTTCCGTGCTTAGTTCAACCCCACAGCCTTCGCCCAAAACAGAGGACATGGAAGGCGCCACGATTGGTTCTATTCCATCTGATATGATCATGGGATACAACACTGCTTCAGCTCCACGCCTATATGTAGTGGACAAGTCTGTCGCGGGCGTAGGGTATGATATAGGTGGCTGGGGTCAGTCTGCAAAATCATTGCGTTACGACTACTACGCCATTGCATCCGGTGCCATCATGTCTGTCACTACGCAGAAAGTGAACATCAGCACCTTGACTGCGCCTAAATTGTACTTCCAGCATGCCTATTGTCAATATGCAGGTGAGGCAGATGGCCTGAAAGTATTTGCCTCTACGGATTGTGGTACAACTTGGACCAACATTTTTGACAAGGCGGGGAGCAGCTTGGCTACCACTGTTGCCCAAACTGCACGTTTGTATCCACAGGCGAGCCAGTGGGCTACCAACCAAATTAGCTTGGCGCAATTTGCTACAGCAAGTGAATTGGTCCTCAAGTTCGAAGGAACTTCTGCGTATGGCAACAGCTTGTACCTAGACAACATTTGGGTATCTAACAACGCCTTGGGTGTTGATGAGGCTGCCCCTGCTTCTTTGGTTGCCTTCCCGAATCCAGCCAATACAGTCGCTACTTTAGACTTAACATTGAACCAAGAAGCAGCGGTAGCGGTAGCGGTGTACAATGTTGCAGGTCAGCAAATCATGAACCTTCCTGTAGAAGTTTTGGCCGCCGGCCAGCATGCTATTGAGGTTCCTGTTGCGACGCTTCCTAATGGCCTTTACATGGCACATGTGAACATTGACGGTGCGCTCCAGACGGTACGTATCTCTGTTGCTCACTAAGGATCCTTTATTTTTACAATCCGGAGGGCGAAAGCTCTCCGGATTTTTATTTCTCCTATGAAGCATCTCTCTACCCTTTTTCTATTAGCGCTTTCGACCGCATTATGGTCTCAAGGTCTTCCAAAAGCTGACATTCAGAACCTCCAAGGCCAGTCTTTTGATGCTGCAACATTGCAAAACAATGATGGCCCAATGATTGTAAGCTTTTGGGCCACCTGGTGCAAACCTTGCATCAGTGAGCTCAATGCCTTTCATGATTACTACCTTGATTTGGAAGAAACTGGCGTCCGCGTCTTAGCCATCTCTATTGATGACGCACGCACTATGAACAAAGTCGCACCATTTGCAGCTGGGCAGGGATGGGGCTATGATGTATACCTAGATCCAAATTCAAACTTGCGCCGCGCGATGGGGGTCAACAATGTTCCGCATACTTTTCTGCTAGATGCAAAAGGAACCATTGTCTGGCAAGCCAATAAATACGTTCCCGGTGAAGAAGAGGAATTGGCGCATAAAGTAGAACGCCTAGCCGCAGGAGAAACCCTAGATTGAAGTCATGTTGAGAAAGGTCTACCTCTTCGCGTCACTTCTGCTTGCCTCTAGTTCGTGGGCGCAACAAAGCACCTTACGTGCCATCATTCAAAGCGATGCACAATGGTACTTGCGGGACGAGGTATTAGATCCTAGCGGGGAGTTCTACCCCGACGAACGTCTTTTGGGTCAAGGTTTTGCCTTGTTCACCTATACAGATGGCGACTTCCAAGCGGGAATACGTTACGAGAATTATCAAAATGTCATGCTGGGCTTTCCTCCGGGTTATCGTGGCGAAGGAATTTCCTATCGCTATGCCCGGGTGCAACGCGACCGATGGGATATAACCGTTGGCAATTTTTATGAGCAGTTCGGTTCTGGACTCATCTTCCGTTCCTATGAAGAACGCGGGCTAGGATTGGATAACGCCATGGACGGTGTCCGTATCATCACGGATATGGGCCATGGATTGACCATCAAAGGTGTCCTAGGTCGTCAAAGACTATATTTTGGCAAAGGAGATGGCATTGTGCGTGGCATAGATGGCGAATGGCGCATCAACGAATTTTTACCTCAATTAACAGAAAAGAACGTATTCGCAACCCTTGGCGGGAGCTTTGTCAGCAAATACCAGAAAAGTTTTGACCCCATCCTGAACCTACCTAATAATGTAGGGGCCTGGGCTACGCGTGCAAACGTGAATTTTAAGGGTTGGAGCTGGAATACGGAATACGCATACAAAATCAATGACCCTAGCTACGACAATGGCTATATCTACCGCCCCGGAACGGCTTTCCTGAGCACCCTGAGCTTCAGCAAGAAGGGGCTGGGCATATTGGCTTCCGTCAAGCGGATTGACAACATGAGCTTTCGGTCAAACCGAGACGGCCAACAGTTTGATCTATTTATCAACTTCTTACCGCCAACGACCAAGCCACATACGTATGCCCTTGCTGCGCTCTACCCCTATGCGACCCAAGTAAATGGCGAAATGGGCGGTCAGTTTGAGATGAATTACATGATCCCGCGCGGAAGCAAATTAGGAGGCAAATATGGCACGCAGCTGAGTCTCAACACCTCATTGGCCCATAGCATTCAAAAAGACACCTTGTCGGATGGTACCCGAGGGTTGAAGGGAACACAGGGGTACACCTCTCAGCCATTTGCCATGGGGAATATCGTGTACTTCCGTGATGTCAACGCTTCTCTTGCGCGTAAATTTTCAAAAACCTACAAAACGCAACTCACCTTTTTTGCCTTACAATACAACAAAACTGTCCTGAATGATGGCGTTGGAGATATTACCTTATTAGAGGCTCCAGGAACGGATTCCATCATTCCCGTGAGGGTATTGGTATGGGAGAATCAGGTGAAACTTCCTAAAGGCCAAACACTGCGGACAGAATTTCAGTGGGCGCTGGCGGATGGCTTTAGAGGCGACATGGCCATGGGCCTTGCGGAATGGACTATTTCATCCGATTGGACTTTGGCCGTTCAGGACATTTACAATTATGGCCATCCTACAGAAAGCCGAAGGATTCATTACCCCATCGTTTCTCTGATACACTTTAATGGTCCCACCAGAGTGCAGATTGGTTACGGACGTCAACAGCAAGGTATTTTCTGTGTTGGAGGTGTATGTCGCGTGGTCCCCCCTTCTAGCGGTTTGAGCTTCTCCTTAACGACACGTCTATAATGCATCGCCTTCTCCTTTTGATTTTCCTTTTAGCCGCTTGGTTCATTACCCCAAGCTGCGATGTCATCACAGATCCTTTTAAGGAAAATCCTACTCCTATTGATACTTCTACCGTTGTACTTGGGGATACCCTTGTGCAAACCACGCGTGCCGTCTTGATTGAAGACTTTACAGGGCATCGCTGTAAGAATTGCCCCAAAGCATCAAAGGCCATACGCGCATTGGACAGTTTGTATGGTCCTTCCTTGATTATTCCCATTGCCCTTCATGCAGGCCCTTCAAATTTTACTGGGGTCAATGCGAATTACCCCACTGACTTCACGACCCCTGAAGGGGATGACATCGCGGACCTATTTGGCATCTTTGCTATGCCTATGGGCATGGTACAACGTATGGACTACCCATCGGCGCATCAAAAGACCTACACCGCTTGGGCTGGTCTTGCTTCGCTAGAATTAAGCCTTTCACCAGAAGCACTTTTCACCTTAAGTGCAGCCTATGATTCTGCCACCCGACAGGCACTCGTATACTATGAAGCTCACCTAGAAAATGCCCAGACTTCTGCACTCGGTGTTGCCGTCTATTTAAAAGAAACGGGCATGGTGTCGCCTCAGTTAATGCCGAATAACACCCGAGATAGCGTATACGTGCACCACAATGTGTTACGGGCTGCACCCCTTGGGCCCACCGGAATCGAGGTCTCTGCCTCCAGTACTGCTGCTGGTCAGGTTTTTTCTGGCAGCGCAAGTAAAACACTGGACCCCTCTTGGGATCCGAAAGGGTGTATGTGGGTGGTCATTCTCTATGACCGAAGCAACTATCGCGTGCTTCAGCCTGCTCAGATTTCCGTCTGGTAGACCTTTGGCCGCGCGCATGAATCAATCGCCGAAAGCCCCGCGTATATTCCGTTGAATGCCTGCTAAACCAGGTCGGGTTAGCGCACTTTTTCCAAAAACTTGGGTAAAGGTTTCTTCTGTGAGTTCCATCCAATTTTCTGCGGTCCAATCGGACCATGCATTGGGCTCCAATTGTTTTTCTTGGTGCGGCTTTGCATGTCGGTTCCATGGGCATACATCTTGACAGATATCACATCCAAAAACCCAGGGGTTTATCGCCTCTTTATGTTCTGCTGGCAAGGCCCCATGTAGCTCTATGGTCATGTGGGAGATACAGCGATGACTATCTATCACTTCGGGGGCTATAATCGCCCCTGTAGGGCATGCATCGATACAACGGGTGCACGTTCCGCAATGGTCTGCAACTGGCAGGTCTTCCATAAATGGGTAATCGACAATCAATTCCGCCAAGAAGAAAAAGCTACCCTCATTTTTGCGCAGAAGCAAACTGTTTTTGCCCACCCAGCCTACACCACTACGTTGGGCCCAAGCTCTCTCCATCACAGGAGCGCTATCTACAAAACAACGCCCTTGAATATCGCCTATTTGGTCGCGCAAAACAGCCAACAAAGCAAACAAACGGTCTTTAACGACGTGATGGTAATCTTGACCGTACGCATACTTGGCAATCCTGGGGCTGTCATCCAATGCGAGGTCTTTCGCAGGAAAATAATTAAAGGCCAATGACACCACCGTCTTTGCCCCCGGAACCAGCTTTCGAGGATCGAGGCGTTTGTCATAATGATTTTCCATGTAGGCCATAGAACCATGGTAGCCCTTAGCGAGCCATGCATCTAGTTTTGGGGCCTCCGCACTTAGAAAGTCCGCTTTTGCCACACGACAGGCTTGAAAGCCCAGTCGCTCAGCCTCCTTCTTCAAATATTGCGTCGCCTGACTTGGACTCATGACTGGTCAAAGAGCCCTGTCTGACTAGGTGACTTCCGGCCTAAATGGGTATAGGCTTTGTCCATCGCTACACGCCCCCGGGGGGTGCGCGCCAAGTATCCTTCTTGAATCAGATAGGGCTCATAAACCTCTTCAAGGGTTTCTGCCTGTTCAGAAACAGCCGTTGCCAAAGTGCTTAAGCCCACCGGCCCGCCCTTGAACTTATCAATCAAGGCACTAAGAATCTTATTGTCCATCTCATCCAAGCCATGGGCATCTACATTTAAAGCATCCATGCCAAACTGGGCAATTTCGAAATCGACAATTCCTTTGCCTTTTACTTGGGCAAAGTCCCGCAATCGCCGCAGTAAAGCGTTGGCAATACGCGGTGTTCCTCGACTTCTGCGGGCCACTTCAATAGCAGCATTTGGTTCTACCTCAATATTTAATATCGTCGAGGACCTTTCTACGATGGTACTCAATAGTTCGACCTTGTAGTACTCCAGTCGTACAGAAATGCCAAAACGCGCCCTGAGAGGGGCTGTCAGCATACCAGAACGGGTGGTAGCACCTACGAGAGTGAAGGGCTTAAGCCCAATCTGGACACTTCTAGCCGATGGACCACTTTCGATCATGATATCGATGCTAAAATCCTCCATCGCCGAATACAAATATTCTTCGACCACAGGGCTCAAGCGATGTATCTCATCTATAAACAGCACGTCATTTTCTTCCAGAGAGGTTAGGAGGCCCGCGAGGTCGCCTGGCTTGTCCAGCACTGGGCCTGAGGTCATCCGCAGCTGGCTGCCCAATTCATTAGCCAGAATATGCGCCAAGGTGGTCTTACCTAATCCGGGTGGGCCATGTAACAAAACATGGTCCATGGCCTCCCCACGTTGACGGGCGGCTTGCACAAAAATTTTCAGGTTTTCGAGCACTTTATCTTGGCCAGCAAAATCATCAAAGCGCGCTGGCCGAAGCCGCTGATCCACTTCTTGTTCGGGCACAGTAAGATCTTCCTCCATAAAACGGTCCATAAAACAAATGTAAATGGAAAGGGCCACCCTATGGGGCGGCCCTTTCAAAGTCTTTCAACAATTCCTTAGTGTCCGATTTCGCCGTCCTTTAAAGGCACGTCTTGCGGCACAAAGTCCTCATCATAACCTGGCTTGCTGTAGTCATACGCCCAACGGTGTACAGCGGGGATTTCTCCAGGCCAGTTTCCGTGCATATGCTCTACAGGCGTCGTCCACTCCAACGTGTTTGACTTCCATGGATTCTTCGGTGCCTTTGGGCCTCTCCACATAGAATAGAAGAAGTTGAAGAAGAAGATCAACTGCGCTAAGCCGCCAAGGATGGCAAAGAGCGTAATGATCACGTTGATGTCTTGTAACTCATCAAAAATGGGGAATTCTGCATTGCTGTAGTAACGACGTGGTAATCCAGCTAAGCCTGTAAAGTGCATCGGGAAGAAGACACCATAGGCTGAAATAAACGTCAACCAAAAGTGAATATACCCCATCGACTTATTCATCATGCGGCGATACATCTTCGGGAACCAATGATATACACCTGCAAACATGCCAAATATGGCTGATAATCCCATCACGATATGGAAGTGTGCCACTACGAAATACGTGTCATGCACATTGATGTCCAACGCAGAGTCACCCAAAATGATTCCTGTCAAACCCCCCGCAACGAAGGTGCTCACCAAGCCAATCGAGAACAACATGGCAGGGGTGAATTGAATATTTCCTTTCCACAATGTGGTGATGTAGTTAAATGCTTTTACCGCAGAAGGAATGGCAATTAACAACGTAGTAAAGGTGAAGACCGAACCCAGGAATGGATTCATTCCTGTAATGAACATATGGTGCCCCCAAACGATGAAGGATAAGAAGGCAATAGCCAAAATGGAACCGATCATCGCGCGGTATCCAAAGATGGGTTTGCGGGAGTTGGTGGCAATGACCTCAGAAGTAATCCCTAAGGCAGGCAACAAAATGATATATACCTCAGGGTGACCGAGGAACCAGAAAAGATGCTCGTACAATACGGGGCTACCTCCTTCGTTGTGCAACAACTCGCCTGCCACCATGATATCGGACAAGTAGAAGCTTGTTCCTAAAAGACGGTCAAACATCAAGAGCAATGCAGCACTCAATAGAACTGGAAAAGACAGCACACCCAAGATGGCCGTTACCAAGAACGCCCAGATTGTCAGAGGCAAGCGCGTCATCGCCATGCCCTTCGTCCGAAGGTTGATAATGGTCACGATGTAATTCAAGGAGCCCAATAATGAGCCCGCAATGAATAAGGTCATGGAAACCAACCACAAGGTCATTCCTGTACCCGACCCCGGCATAGCCTGAGGCAAGGCACTCAACGGAGGATACACCGTCCATCCACCAGATGCGGGGCCTGTCTCTACAAATAAAGAGACCAACATAATGATAGATGACGCAGCAAAGAACCAATACGAAAGCATGTTCAAAAAGCCTGATGCCATGTCACGCGCACCAATTTGCAATGGAATAAGCAAATTTGAGAACGTACCCGATAAGCCCGCCGTCAACACAAAGAAGACCATGATGGTTCCGTGAATGGTCACGAGCGCCAAGTACATGTTTGGATCCATTTGGCCTTCCGGGGCCCATTTGCCCAAGAAGGTTTCGAGGATGGCAAACTTCTCATCTGGCCACGCCAGTTGAAGTCGGAACAGCATAGACATAAAGACACCTACAACACCCATGAACATACCCGTGATGAGAAATTGCTTTCCAATCATTTTATGGTCCATGGAGAAGATGTACTTCTGCCAGAAGTTTTCTACGTGATGCTCGTGGTCGTGAGCGTGGTCGTTAGCGTGGTCGTGCGAAGCCATAGGGTTTCCCTTTATAAACGTCCTTGATTAGAGTGTTTCAGCGATGGTCTTTTGTTCTTTCACCCAAGCATCATATTCCGCTTGCGTTTCCACAACAATGTTCATCTGCATATTGTAGTGGGCAGAGCCACAAATTTTATTACAAAGCAGGAGGTAGTTGTATTCATATAATTCCAATCCTTTGCCTTGTCTAAGCGTATTAATCCGTTTTACTCTCTCTTGAACAGACGGATCTTGACGCATTTCTGTCGATGTAACCGTAGGAGTAAACTGGAAATGTGTTTCCATACCTGGTACGCAGTTCATTTGTGCACGGAAATGTGGCATAAACGCGGAGTGAATCACGTCTTGAGCCCGGAAACGAAATAGGATCGGGCGACCCACGGGTAAGTGAATTTCTGTCGCAATGAAATCATCTCCAGCATGGACGTGTCCCGTGTCGACTCCCAGAACATTGGCCCCTTTTACAAGGCGAACATTTGCATAACCTAGGGCATTGTCCTCCCCAGAATAGCGGGCTGTCCAGGCAAATTGCTTTGCGTAAAGTTCAATCACAATGGGTTCCTCGTCATTGGTTGGATTCATGGTGTTGGCCCAAGTCGTCATACCATAAATGATTAACACGGCTAAGACTACCGCAGGAACAACCGTCCAAATGAATTCCAATTTGCTGTTGTGCGCATAGAAAACTGCTTTGTTCTTTGAATTCCCTCGATACCTATACGCAAAGTAAAAAAGTACAGGTTGAATAATAAAAAACATGAAGACGATCAAGCCCATTGAGATGTCCCAAAGCTTATCCACCTCAACTCCATGAAGGGAAGCAGGCTTTGGCAATGCGAGTTTGTCCCAGGCAAAAACCATCCATACAAATGAACCCAACAAGGCAATGCCGAAAAGCAGCATCAATCGTCCTTGGGTGTTGTTGTCTTTGTCCGTTACCTCATATTCACGAGCTTCACGGACTTTAGCCGAAAGCTCATACACACGCATAATTTGCGCGGCGGCATATACCGCAAGGAAAAGCACAATAACCATCAAAAGACCGGTCATATCAAAGGAATATTATTGGTGGAACAATTTACTTTCATGGATGAGCGCATGGTTCTTCATTCGAAGAGGGGCTGCAGCCAGATTGCGCTGTACAACATAAAGGAAGATTCCCGCGTAGAACAAGAAACCACCTAATTCAACCCAACCAAAACCATAATGGTACCCTACGCTTCCTGGCATGATCATAATGTAGTGATCTAGCCAGTGACCCGCTAAAACAAATATCGCAGCGAGCAGGATAAAGCCCATGATGCGCTTCGAATCACGTGACATCAACACCAATACAGGCATAATAAAGTTGAGTGCCAGCATAGTGATGAACAATGGCTTGAATTCACCGAAGCGCGCCATATAGTAAGGCACCTCCTCTGGAATGTTTGAATACCAAATCAACATATACTGCGAGAACCATAGGTAGGTCCAGAATACAGAGAATGCAAACATGAATTTACCTAAGTCATGTTGGTGGTTCTCATTCACCCATGGCAAATAGTCATTGACCCGCAAGTACATGACCAGCACATTCAACACCGTCAAAGCAGTCACAAACATACCTGCAAAAGTGTACCAACCAAATAGGGTTGAGAACCAATGCGTATCAATAGACATAATCCAGTCCCACGCACTAGTAGAACTTGTGACGGCATAGAGCACAATAAACGTAGCAGCCAATTTGCGTTGTGTGAAGAACTTGGTTTGTCCCTCGGGCAACATGTCTTCTTTTAAGCTATTTCGGCGAAACAAGAAAGCCGCGCCAGCCCAAATAACCAAATAGGCAAGGGTGCGACCCGTAAAGAATATGTCATTTAGATACCCTTCTTTGCCTGCGATCAATGCATCATAATGAGGGCTCGCTGGATCCATAATGCCATCTTGCATCCAAAGCCAGATGTGGTGCATGTCCATATTGCCGGTAACGGCCAAGAACACCATGCCAAGTAAGGGGATTCCCACAAAGAGGGCAACCGCTTCCATTACGCGAAGGATACCTGCAGACCAACCTGCTTGTGCGGCATACTGAATAGCTAAGAAAAACAAGGTTCCGATGCCAATTCCGAGGAAGAAGATCGTATTAACCAAAAAGGCAGCCCAAGGGCGATTGGCAGCACCATGATCTTCATGTCCACCATGCTCAGCAGCTCCTTGCTCTGCATGCGCTTCTTCTGCATGCGCTTCTTCCGCATGAGTAGGCGCTCCATGATTTTCAACTGCATGTGCTGCTGCTTCATGCCCACCATGCCCTTCTACTGCATGCACTTCTGTACCGTGGTTTTCTGCGCCTTCTGTGGCATGTCCGCTGGTATTGAAACCAATGACCATCATCACAAAACCTACTATGGTCAGGGCTGCGGAAAGGATTTTGGCTTTTTTCGTAAAAACAAACATCGTAGTTGGCATTTGAATTAAGCGGCGGGCTCTGCTGGAGCAGCCGTTGCAGATTGATCTTGACGAAGCTTCATCACGTATTGAATGATTTTCCAACGCTCATCATACGTTAACTGTGAAGCGTGTGAACCCATATTGTTTTTACCATACATGATAACGTGATAAATCGAACCTGGCGTGATGTCCGGTAAGCGGTCTGCACCATAGCTCGGAATACCCAAGATTTTTTCACGTTCCATAAGGATGCCATTGCCATCTCCTTTGTCCCCATGGCAATGAGAACAGAAAATGCTATACAACTCCTTGCCATCTTCCGCATTGAGCTCCGCAAAGTATGCGGGGACTGCCGCATTATTCTTGGAAGCTTCGTACCCTTCATTGCTGTTAGGCAAGTCATACGGCACATAACCACGCGCAACCGTTCCCTCCACTGGGAGTTGGGCTTCCGTTCCTTGCGCTGTGTTTTCAGCGGCCGCATAGGTTTCCAAAGAAGGAGAACGGTACATGTCGTCCATGAACGTATAACCTGGAGTTGACTTATCCCCATTGCACGCCGACACAAATGCGGTGGCAACAAGGGCAGTCAGAAGGATGGATTTCTTCATGAGATTAAGCTTCAACAATTTCAATAGCACCCGTTTCTTTTAAGGCATCTACAACCCCCTCGCCTGCAGCGACTTCAATCATGAAATGATGGTCTGTCGTACGTGGATCTGGATTCTGTGGTGCAGCACCTGGGTAAAGTTTATTAATGACCATAAATGTCCAAACCATCAAGTGCGCCGCGAAGAACACCGTTAATTCAAACATAATAGGAACAAAAGCTGGCATATTCATGCCCCATGTCATCGAAGGCTTACCCCCGATGTTTTGAGGCCAATCCATGTTCATCATATACGACGTGATCAGGATGGCAACCGTCAACCCAAACAAACCATACATGAATGCTGCCATCGCAATACGGGTCTCTTTTAAGCCCATTACTTTATCCAAACCGTGGATAGGGAAAGGAGAATAGACCTCCTTCACCTTAATGCCTTTATCGCGCAAGGATTTAACCGCACCCAAGACGACATCGTCATCTAGGTAAAGCGCGCGTACAACCGGAGTATGCTCAGTGTGCGCCATGAGGATCGTGGTGTTTTTTCTGGGATTCGCCAGATGATTTAAGGATAGTCTTTAATTCAGCTTGTGCAATTACCGGGAAGGTGCGTGCATAAAGGAGGAACAAGACAAAGAAGAAGCCGATGGTTCCAATAAAGATGCCGATGTCCACAAATGTGGGCGAGAACATGCCCCAGCTAGAGGGCAGGTAATCACGGTGTAAGGAGGTTACGATGATAACGAAACGCTCAAACCACATGCCGATGTTTACGACAATCGAAATCAAGAAGGTGAAGATCAAATTGGTACGCAACTTCTTAAACCACATGAATTGCGGAGAGAATACGTTGCAGGTCATCATAGACCAGTAGGCCCACCAATAAGGTCCTGTTGCTCGGTTGAGGAAGGCGTATTGCTCATATTCTACACCAGAGTACCATGCAATGAACAACTCCGTGATATAGGCAACGCCTACAATCGAGCCCGTCACCATGATCACGATGTTCATCATCTCAATGTGTTGAATTGTGATGTAGTCCTCCATCTTAAAGATCCTACGAACGATCAACAACAGGGTTTGCACCATGGCAAATCCAGAGAAGATCGCGCCTGCCACAAAGTAGGGCGGGAAGATCGTGGTATGCCAGCCCGGGATAACCGACGTAGCAAAGTCCATGGATACGATGGTATGCACGGATAGAACCAATGGTGTAGCAAGACCTGCCAATACCAATGACACTTCCTCAAAGCGCTGCCATGCTTTTGCCTTTCCTCCCCATCCAAAAGAGAGAATTCGGTAAATGTGCTTCTGAACGGGATTGATTGCCCGGTCACGAATCATGGCAAAATCAGGGATCAAGCCCGTATACCAGAAAACGGTGGAAACCGTCAAATACGTTGAAATCGCAAAAACATCCCACAGAAGCGGTGAGTTAAAGTTGACCCAAAGTGAACCATACTGGTTCGGAAATGGGAATACCCAGTAGCCCAACCAGATACGCCCCATGTGGATCAAAGGAAATAATCCTGCCTGAATCACCGAGAAAATGGTCATGGCTTCCGCAGAACGGTTAATGGCCATGCGCCACTTCTGACGGAACAATAAGAGTACTGCTGATATCAGGGTGCCAGCGTGACCAATACCTACCCACCATACGAAGTTGGTGATGTCCCAGGCCCAACCGACCGTTTTGTTCAAACCCCAAACACCGATACCCGTTCCGATTGTATACATGATACATCCTACACCCCAAAGGAACATGACGAGTGAAATGGAAAATACGATCCACCAAGCTTTGGGGGCGGCCGTTTCTACTGGGCGTGCCACATCGATGGTGATGTCCTTATAGGACTTATTACCTAAAATGAGTGGCTCGCGTACATTGGATTCGTAATGCATACTATACTAGGGTATTAGGCGCGGTTGCGAACTTTGGTTTGATAGAATACAGAAGGTTGCGTTCCTACTTCCTCCAAGAGGTGGTATGAACGTGCATCATTCTTAGCCACTTGGACGGCACTACCAGAAGTATTGACGTCACCGAAGGTGATAGCACCCGTATCACATGCTTGAGCACATGCGGTTGTGAAAGCCCCATCCGCCACAGGCTGACCTGCTTTCTTCGCTTCAAGTTTGCCGTATTGAATACGCTGTATACACATGGTGCATTTTTCCATCACACCGCGTGAACGTACCGTCACGTCAGGATTGAGTACCATGCGACCGTAGTCATCTTGGGCGGGGTTGACATCGGTAAAGCGCTCATTCTTCTGGTAATTGAACCAGTTAAAACGACGCACCTTATACGGACAGTTGTTCGCACAATAACGTGTACCGATACAACGGTTATACGCCATATGGTTTAGGCCTTCGCGTGAATGCACGGTCGCCCCTACTGGGCAAACCGTTTCACATGGCGCGTGGTTACAGTGCTGACACATGACGGGTTGGAATACCACTTCTGGGCTTTCGCCTGGGACTTCCATCGCAGCATACTTGCCAATCGCACCAATATTTTCTTCTTCGGCACGCGCTTCCGTCATATCCGTAGAATAGTAACGGTCAATGCGCAACCAATGCATATCACGGAAGTTGCGAATCTCTGCTTTACCTACTACGGGAACGTTGTTCTCCATGTGGCAAGCAATCACACATGCACCACATCCAGTACAGCTATTAAGGTCAATGCTCATGTTCCACATGTGCATTGATTCATGGTCATGGTTGGTCCATAGGTTAGACTCATCCGCTGTCTTTATGCCATCCAACGTGTGGTAGGTGGGCTTTTCATTCCATGAAGCGCCAGAAGGATCTGTCATGAAATCCGCCAAAGTAACCTCATTCACAATCTTACGGCCCATCATCGTATTGCCTAATTGCGTGGACGCAAACTCATGCTCACCCGCCTCAACTTCAATACGGATGGCCCCGAAGCCTTGGTGAAGGTTTAATGCATAGGCATTTACACCGAGACCATCAGACACACGACCTGATGCGCTGCGTCCGTAACCTACAGCTAAGCCAATTGTGCCTTGTGCTTGACCTGGTTGGATCAGGGCAGGAACATTTTGCAAGATGAGATTGCCCGCCTTTAGCGTCACAAGACTGCCGTTTAAAGCGCCATTGGATTGGGTTTCGTTAACAATCCCGATCGCCAAGGCGTCCTTTGCGCTGATGGTAATGTAGTTGTCCCATGCCGCACGGGTAATTGGGTCGGGTAATTCATGCAACCAAGGGTTGTTGGACTGGGAACCAGCACCTACCGTCTTCTGATAAAGTGCCAATTCAAAATCGCCTTCTACAACCTCCGCGGCAACGCTAGCTGCTTCCCCTGCGCCAGCCAAAGCTTTTGCACTTGTCTCAGACAAGCTAATAGAAACGTTATTGCTGAGCGATGCACCGCCGTCATGCAAGGTTTGAGACCATGAAAGCCCAAATCCAGCTACGGTGCCTTTTATCCAATCTTTGGAGGATTGTGTATTTCCTGTCAACGCACCCAACACTTCCAAAGCGGATTTGCTGTTAAACAAAGGACGAATGGTAGGTTGCGCTAGGGCTAGTTCTGAGATAGTAGGTGTAAAATCAGCCCAAGCCTCCAAATAGTGCGGAATAGGGGCAGCTGCACTGGTCAGGCTAGCGGTTTCATCTAGGCGGTCGCACAAGCTTAGGCTGTAAGCTACTTTACCTAAAGCTTCCGCAAAACCAACACGGTTGTAGGCGGGGTTTACGCCGACGAGTACTAGCGCACCTACCGAACCTTCTGCCATATCCGCCATTGCATTGGCCATGACATTGTCATTGCCAGAACAGATAAAGACGGGAAGGTCAGGGCGTAAAGTGCTGCCAATGTTTCCTAATGCCGAATTGATAGCAGCACATAAATGTGCATTAGCCCCAGAATTACCGCCTACCATGACAATAGAGCGACCTTTTGCCGAAGACAACTCAGCTGAGATACCCTTCAACAAACCTTTTACGTCCTCTGAAAGATTCCCAACGGTTACATTGTTACCAGAAACCTGATTGTACACATAAGCCAAAGCGCTGCCCACTTGAGAAGGCTTGATTTTTATGCGCTTGTCCGCATTGGCCCCGCTAAGGCTCATATTGGACTCAACCTGGATATGACGCAACATTCCTTTACCCGGCTTGCGGCGATCCGCAAATGCCTTGGAAAGTTGTTGAGCCGTGGATCCCGACAAGAAATCCTCGCCAAAAGAGACGACTAAATCTGCATTACTGAGCGCATAGGATGGCAAAGCACGAACGCCTGTCAATGCTTCCCACACGTCAAGGACCTCGGAAGAGGATACAGCGTCCACTTCGACGTGAACAAAATTGTTGTAATTCTGGCGAAGGGCAGAAATAACGGACTTGAATGAGGGGCTGAAAACACTACCCGTGATAAGCACAAATTGCTTGCCTTCCGCTACAGAAGACGCTACTGCCTGCTGTAAGTCTGCCTGAATCGTTTCCCAGTTCGTTTCAGCTCCTGCCTTTACCGGCTGGCGAAGACGTGCTGAATCGTATAACGAAAGGACGCTTGCTTGCGCACGGCCATTGGTTCCACGGTTAAAGCGGCCCGCATCACCTGGTTCAATTTTGATAGGGCGACCTTCGCGAGTCTTTACCAAAACAGAAGCGAAATCTTGTCCATCAGCATACGCTGTGGCATAGTAGGTGGGCATGCCTGGCGTCAGGCTATCTGGCTTTACGACATACGGTATGCTCTCTACGATAGGCGCTTCACATGCTGCAAGTGTTGCAGCGGCTGTTGAAAAGCCTAAGTATTTTAAGAAGTCACGACGTGATGTTTGGGCCGAGCCCATCAATTTCTCGTCGCCAAGGAATTGTTCCACGGGGATTTCCCCGGCAAATTCATTTTGAGCCAATCGCTGGGAAACTTCTGTGTTCGCCAGCTCATCAAACCCTTTCCAATAGACTTTATCCGTTGCCATTTGCTTGTTTTAATAGTGGCACTTGCCGCATTCAAGACCGCCGATTTTTTCAACCGTGATCTTATCATCATGAAACTTCTCTGCGAGGCGCTCGTTGATTGTCTGAGTACCCTCCTCTGATTCAGCATAGTACCCATTTGCCGTCTTGACTTCTGTCTCGCGGTGACAATTGATACACCAACCCATCGTCAATTCGGAGTATTGGTACATCACGTCCATTTCTTCCACGGGGCCATGGCATGTTTGACATTGTACCTGGCCTGCAGTCACGTGTTGAGCGTGGTTGAAGTAGGCTAAGTCCGGTAGGTTATGCAAGCGAATCCATTTAACAGGCATTTGCTCGTAGTCTTCGATATAGGTTCGGTTGTCTGCATCCCAGCCAATCGCGGCATAAATCTTCGCAATTTCTGGAGAACCCTCCCCTGCATATTTGAGTTGCCCCGCTTCATTGACAATTTCTGAACCGTCAATGTACATGTGGCAGTTCATACACACATTGGTAGAGGGGATACCCGATGTCTTGGATGAACGTGCACTGCTGTGGCAATAATTACAATCCACTTGGTTGTCGCCGGCGTGAATTTTGTGCGAGAAAGCAATAGGTTGAACAGGCTGATAATTCTGCTCAACGCCAATTCCCATGAGGTACCAGAAAAGTTGATACAAGAAGGCAACGGTCACCACGACAGTGAAGCCCGTCATAAAGCGCTTGTTGCCCATCAACCAGCGTGTTAAGGCATTCGCGTCTTGCACCACCGTCGTCCCTACATCGCCATTCACTTCTTTCAAAGTATTGCGAATGCGCAACAATAAGAAAATAAAGAGGACTAAGAAGGTCCCGAGAATGACCAACAAGGTGGTGTTGTCCGTCTTCACCTCTGCCGCAGGCGCGGGCACAACATCCAAGTTACCTGAAGCAGGTGCTGCAGGCGGCGTTTGGGTGTATGCCAAGATGCTCTTGATGTCATCATCAGATAAGTTTTCGAAGGCCGCCATAACGGAACCACCATACTCCTCAAAAATCGCATTTGCCTCTGCATCTCCACTTGCACGAAGCGCTGCGTTATTGCGAACCCAAGAGAGCAACCAGGCCTCTGAATGTCGATCTGTCACCCCTGCAAGCGCAGGGCCGACCAATTTCTTGTCCAATTTGTGGCAGGAGGCACAGTTGGCTTTGAAGAGTTTTTTGCCGAGCTCGGCGTCCACATCCGCCTGTAGCGGATTGGTTAAGGCGCTAACCATCAATGCGATAGTCAGTACGCGGAATAATTTTGTTGCGAAGAAGCGCATGCGAAAAGGCGGTTTACTGCGGTTCATAGGAGCCCATTAAGGCGCGACAAAAATACGACACAGCGCTTTGACGTATTAAGCTTTCCTATAAGGTTATTCATAATTTAAAATCGGTCTAAATAAGCAGAAACTCGCAGGAATTATAGACCTTTGTGGCATGAAGGCACTTACCCTTTTTTGTGGCGTCCTTGCCCTCCCTTTGCTCTCCCTAACATGGGACAAACCACTTTCTGTTGTGTGGAGTGAAGCGCAGACGCAAGATTCGATTGTTCTCCTCTCTGGTTCTGTGATAGATTCTGCATGGAGCAAATATAGGACTACCCTTGCTGCAGGGGTTGTACAGGGACGTTCCATGGACATGGAACGCTATACCATTCAAGTTTTTAGTGGCAAAAGATCGGAAGCGACCCAATGGTATGGACGGCTACAAGATTCCTTGGGAAATGCTGCGGTGCTTCTTCATTTTGACGAGCCCAATTTTAAAGTCTCTGTGGGGCTCTACCCTATTCGTCTTGCCGCAGAGCACGAACTCAAAATTTGGCGAAGAAGCTTCCCACAAGCCTTTGTGGTGCGCGCGCCAGATGTTCAGGTAGACAAGTGATTTCTCACATGTTGCACGATGGCCGTCGCTGTTAGCACGCCCGACTGTCTCCAGGCAATTTTTCCTTTTGAGAAGAGTACCAAGGTCGGAACCCCTTGCACCTGATAGTTTTGCGCAATAGCCGGATTTTGGTCAACATCCATTTTGACCACGCGAACGGCGCCATCAAGTTGTTTTGCCACGTCCACCAAGATGGGGGCCAATGCTTTGCAGGGTCCGCACCAAGTCGCAAAAAAGTCTACGAGTACAGGTTGTTCACCTGAAACCAATGCACCAAACTTTGTGGTTTCTATCATGCGTCAGGGCTTGGCTATAGCGGTGCCTTCTGCTGACTGCCAGGCATTAAAGCCGCCAACTAAGTGGTGCACATTCGTGAAGCCAGCGCTCTTTAATTGGCTCAACGCCTTGCCGCTCCGGCCGCCTGATCGGCAATACAGATAGACAGGCTGCTCCTTGTCTTGGCCATATTGGGCTTCAACTTGCGCCATGAAGTCTTCTGAATAAAAGTCTATATGCGATGCGCCTGGAATAAAGCCCTGCGCAACTTCTGCATCCGTACGCACATCAACCAAAGCATGACCTTCAAAGGCCACCTGGAAAACGGGTACATCTAAATTTTCAGGCTGAACTGTCGTGGCAGAGACAGGGGCCGAAACGGGTTCATTGGATTGACCGCAGGCCGTAGTGGTGGCAAAAGTGAGCGAAAGGAAGGCTAGTCCCACGACAGCGCGAAGCTTGGTCCAAGGTCCTGCATTTAATACCCGTGTATATCCCATTTTTTCTAAGTTTTGTTTGGCAGCAGCAGAGCGCATACCGCTCGCACAACACACCACGATTTCTGTGTCTTTGTCTTTGATTTTCTTAGGCAATGTAGCCAATGTATCGAGCGGGGCATTGATCGCTTTAGGGGCATGACCATTGGAAAATTCACCTGCTGTGCGCACGTCCACTATTTTGGCGCCGCGCGCCACCCAAGCTTTCGGATCCTGTTTAGGTCCGAATAATGCTGAAAATAAACCCATCAATTACATTTTATGAATGAGCACCTCGCTGTAGCCACCTCCGTTATAGAGACCTTCTACGCCCTGGGCTTGAAGAAACATCAAGGCTTGTCCACTGCGGTTTCCAGACATGCAGCATAAAACGATGGGCTGGGACATGGTTTTGAATTCTTCCACATGGTCTGGGACGGTATTCAAAGGGATATTCAGAGATCCGGGGACATTGCCTCCCGCAAATTCTCCTTCGGTACGGACGTCTACGATGGTAGCGTCGGAGTGATTAATGGCTTCGTTGATAGTCATCTTCGTTGTTTTTAAGTAGCACAAATTTCGTGCGGGTATTTTGAGCAGAATGTGACGGAAGTCACGAGCAAAAGCTCATTTTGCATTGACGGGCTTTTCCGTGATGGGACGACCCTGTGCCATCCAATCGGGCTGGGTGGCTCCTTTGAGGTAATGGTCAAAGAATTCCCCCATGCGCTGCGAAAGGTCTTTTCGATTGGCCCGACGCACCAAGTTGTGTTCCTCCTCGTTGTACACCAACATCCAGACAGGTTTTTGCAAGCGTTTGAGCGCCATGAAGTATTCAATACCTTGGGTATAGGGGACGGCCCCGTCACTGTCATTGTGCATAATAAGCAAGGGGGTTTCCACCTTGTCCGCAAAGAAAACGGGCGAATTTTCGCGATAAAGTTTTTCCTTTTCCCAAGGGGTGGCGCCAATGCGTGATTGGGTTTTCTCGTACTGAAACTGGCGCGACATACCGCTGCCGTAGCGAATACCCCCATAGGCTGAGAACATATTGCTCACGGGTGCCCCGGCCATGCCACAGACATAGCGGTCGGTTTGGGTGACGAGGTAGGCCGTTTGATATCCGCCCCAGCTTTGCCCCTGCAAGCCCATGCGCTTTTCATCCAAGCGTAAATCAGCTTTCAGCGCAGCGGCGACGCCCTTGTTAATGCACTCGAGCGCGCTCTGGCCAGGATGCCCATCACGGTAGACGATGTCTGGAATAAAGACTGCATACCCATTGCTACAGAACCATGAAATATTGACTGTGGAGGCGGACGGCGCAGGCGTTTTATAGTCGTGCAATTGGTCAGAATAGGTTTCGTAGAAATAGACCACCAAAGGCAAGCTCGCCTTTCCTTGCGCACCTTCGGGTGTATAAAGCAAGCCCTGTAAATTCTTCCTCATGGCGCGATAGGTAACCATGCGCACTTCGGGCCAAATGACCCCGTCTTGCTGGCTGTTGAGATGGGTAAGTTGCAGTAGGTTAAAATCTGCAGATGATGTTACATGACTGTAATCATAGACGAATAGGCTAGGGCACATAGCTACGTTTTCACGCAAGAAGAGCATTTTTTCGCCCCCCATGGAAAGCTTATAACCTTGCTCTGAAAAGTCGCCCCAGGTCACGGGTTCAAACAGTACATTGCTCCCCATAATTCCCATGGTGCCTCTGAGGCTGTTGCCCCCAGGTTCAGACGTTGCGGCATATGCGTTCCATTGACTTTTGAAGCGGAGAACGGCCAATCCGGCGGCTTTGGTAGGCTCATGGAATATGCGAACAATAAGACTTTGGTCCACTTGATCAACATAGGGCGTAGGCTGCGCCTCTGGATTGACTATTCGGTACCGCGTTTCCCCTTTGCGTCCACCTTCCGTTAGCTGACGAAGCTCGCCTTGAAGAGAATATCCCCAAATGTCAAAAGCATCATACACCACAAAAAAACCCGTGCTTGTCCAGCCAGGCGCGCCATAGGGATTAGGATGCGACGGGCTGTCATGCTCTTGATCATACACGGGATGCGGAATCGGAATTCTGACAGGAGCTCCCAACTGAAAGCCCATGCCTGGATGGGTTTTGTCCGCAATCAACTGCTCAATTGGCTGCATAAACCAAGCACGCTGTATCAAGTCGTAGAAGGTGATGGCCGTCCCCTGTGGGTTGACCTGTGGGGCACCCGCTAAGGGTAAGTTTTTTCCAAGTAAGACACTTTGGCCCGTATGGACATTGACCACTTCTACGTCATAGGGTATTTGTACATCCCAACTGTATTGGTACTCATGCGGCTCTTGTGTGTAGCGGATGACATAGCCTCCTGTGCTATGGCTGGTGATGACTGCTTCAGGATAATCATGCGTAGATAGAGATTTAAGGCCCTCATTGGGGTGCCACGTCATCCACAGAGTTGGGTTCTCCAAATCGCGTTTACGTTTCGTCTGAAGGGGTTGGATTTGGTCATCATGCCAAGTCCAAACATCCAACTTTGCACGCTCTTCTGGCAAAGTGGTAGAATCGTTCCATTCGGGTGCCTTGACCGTTTGGGTCACCTGGACGGGATAAGCATAGTCAGCGGCCCCTGTTTGGATATTCGCGCGGTAGGTATGTGAACGCCCACCGGCATAAGGACCATAGCCTGGGGGGAGGCCAGGGCTGTTGAATTCCGCAATGAGCTGGGGGGTTCGGCCCTCGGGGGCACCATCGCGGTACCACATCGAGGGGTATTCCTGGTCCTTTCGGTCCTTTTTATGGTAGATAATCCCACTGAAGGCAAAGGAAATATTCGAAAATTCCATGGCTGTTTCTGCAATCTCAGGGTGGCCCCAGTGTAGCTCCGCCAACTTGCTTGCTTCGTTCTCTGTTATAACGTACCAAGAAGCATACAGGTTTTGTTCCTGTTTTGGGAAGCCCCAATCCAAAACGCGTTTGAACGACATGACGGTGTCTATGTCCAATGAGCCCATGACAAATTCCATGGTGTCATTTTCCTCTAAAACATCATAATCCATCAGGATTGAGAGAAAGTCCACACTTGGTTTCTCCTTGTCTTTGGCCGGTCGTTCAAGGATGATCTCATCCTTGATGACTTCTTTTTCATCGTATCCTTCCTGAATGCCCCACCGGTTGATCGCACCTAATGTGTCGATACGTGCTATGCCCGTAGCCGCTCCCGAAGCAAAGGTCAGCAGGTAAGCCTGCGCTTGGGGCAAGTCCTCTTTCTTTGTTTTTTTCAGTTTTAGTTGGCGTATTTCTGCTTCCGGAGGGTCCTGCTTGACAAGGAGGCATACAGTATTAGGAAGCCAATCTGCGCGGGTCACCCTTGGAATGCGGGCTATTTCTTGGCCCGAAGCCAATTGGTATACCCCGAGGTATCCATCTCCTTCTTGGGGCGTGACAATGGCAAAAGCCAAATCACCCATAGCGTCCACGCCGTAGCTTTTGATGCTTTCCCATTGGTCATAATCCGCATGTGTCAACGGACGTTTTTGAGAAGATTCTACGGAAGATGATTGTCCAAACACCGATATGGACCAAAGTGCTATCAGTAGAACCCCTAACTTTCTCATCCTGCCATGGTATGGTAAACGGCTTGGACATCTTCGTCCTCCTCGATTTTTTCAATCAGCTTTTCCACCTCGGCTTGCTGTTCTTCGTTCAGTGTTTTGGTGTCCAAAGGGATGCGCTCAAAGCCTGAGTTCAGAATGTCCATGTTTTTTTCTTCTAGCGCTTTGGTGATGGCGCCATATTCTGCAAAAGGAGCGTAGATCATGATCAGGTCAATGCCCTTCTCTTCATCCTGCTCTTCAAAAATTTCTTCCACGCCAAAGTCGATCATTTCAAACTCAAATTCCTCCAAGTCCAACGCGCCTTTCTCCATTTTAAAAAAGCACTTGCGGTCAAACAGAAACTCTACGCTGCCACTTGTGCTCAAGCTGCCATTGCATTTGTTAAAATAGGAGCGCACATTACCCACCGTGCGGGTCGTATTATCGGTGGCGGTTTCTACCAAGACGGCGATGCCATGTGGGGCATACCCTTCATAGACCATTTCCTTGTAGTCTGCCTGGTCTTTGCTGTGTGCACGTTTGATGGCGCGTTCCACATTCTCCTTGGGCATATTGGCATCACGGGCATTCTGCATCAACGCCTTGAGGCGGCTATTGGCATCAGGACTGGGACCGCTTTCTTTCACGGCCATAATGATGTCCTTGGTGATGCGGGTGAATACTTTGGCCATAGAAGACCAACGTTTCATTTTGCGTGCTTTCCGGTATTCAAATGCGCGTCCCATACAAGTGGAAATGGTTTAACGTGGGAGAGGTAGTCCCCTCCTTACACAAAGGTAGGGCTCAAAGATAGAAGGCTACAGAGCCTACAGGCACATGGCGACAAGGGGCGGTTTAGTCCACTTTCCATGTTCGGCCCATGGCCAAAACCTCCTCTAGAGAGCGGGTCTCAGATAAGGCTCTATGGACTTGCTTTTCAAATACCGAACGGTCCTCGCGATAAAAAACGCCAAAGGGACGTAGGTCACCGGTCATGCGGGCCAGCGCATAGGCCTTCATGGGGTCTCTTTCATCATGGATCCAGCATTCACTGGCAGAACGGTCCGTCAAAGAGACCACCTGGACTTGACTACCCGAAAGGACGAGCCCTTTGTCCCTATGGGAGCCAAACACTAGGGGCTCCCCATGCGTCAAGAAAATCGCATGATCGCTTTGCATTTTTTTGTCCGTAAATGCTTCAAACACGCCATCATTGAAGACGTTGCAATTTTGGTAAATCTCTACCAATGCGCTGCCTTCATGGCTTTTGGCCAGCATCAGTATTTGACGCAGATGGGTAGGATTTCGGTCCATACTGCGCGCGACAAAAGTGGCGCCAGCTCCGAGGGCCAACGTCTGGGGATTCAAGGGATAGTCAATGCTCCCTAGAGGAGTAGATTTGGACAATGCCCCGGCGCGGCTCGTAGGCGAATACTGGCCTTTGGTCAAGCCATAGATTTCATTGTTGAATAACAAAATAGGCACTTGAACATTGCGGCGCAGCACATGTAATAAATGGTTGCCCCCAATGCTCAGCGCATCCCCATCGCCGGTAATGATCCACACATCTAAGGAAGGGTTGGCCAACTTGATTCCCGTTGCGACGGAGGGCGCACGGCCATGCAGACTATGAATCCCGTAGGTGTTGACGTAATAAGGCAGCCGGCTAGAACAGCCAATCCCCGAAACCACGACCGTATTGGCAGGATCTGCTTCAAGGGAGGCCAATACTTCTGTGAATTGCTTCAACACAGAATAGTCCCCACAACCAGGGCACCAGCGCACTTCTTGGTCTGAAAGAAAGTCTTTTCCGTTCATGCCTTCTGGGTGCTTAGGGTGTTCAACTGTGCATAGAGAAAGTCTGCACCAAAAGGTTGACCGCTCGTTTGTCCAATGAAGGACATAGGGGCTTGGGTCTGACTGCGCAATACCTGTACCAGTTGACCTTGGTTCATTTCTACCACAACGGTATGCCCAAATCCTTTGATAAACTCATACACGTCTGGGTGCAACGGGAAAAGGTGTTTGAGGTGCAGATGCGTGATGGACTTGCCCTCTTTGTGGAGCTTCTCCACCGCGGTTCGCAGCGCACCAAAGGTGCTACCCCAGCCGATAACGAGCAGTTTTCCGGTGTGCTCCCCCACCTCCACACTGAGTGGGCCGTAAAAGCGCGTTACTTGGTTGACTTTGTCAGCGCGAGCATCCACCATGTTCTGATGGTTTTTTGCATCATAAGAAACGTGCCCTGTATCTGCCTCAGACTCTAGGCCGCCAATGCGGTGCATGCCCGCTGCCGTACCTGGCGTAATCCAAGGACGGACCCCCTGTGCGTCTCGGGCATAAGGCGCCCGATCAGCAGCGCCTGAGGGCGCATCGATGGTGGGCAAGGTATCTATGGACGGCAAACGGAAGGGCTCCGCACTGTTGGCGATGTAGGCATCTGAAAGCAGTATCACCGGCGTCATCGCTTCCACCGCCATTTTGGCTGCGAGCAATACGTCCTCCATCGCTTCGCCTGTGCGCTTTATGGCCATCACAGGCATGGGGGCTTCCCCGTGCCGACCATACAAAGCTTGGAATAAGTCTGACTGCTCCATTTTGGTAGGTAGACCTGTACTTGGCCCGCCCCTCTGCACATTGATCACGACCAACGGAAGTTCGAGCATGACGGCTAGCCCAAGGCCCTCACCTTTAAGGCTAATGCCTGGGCCTGAAGACGCGGTGATGCCTAGGTTTCCGGCAAAGCTGGCGCCCAGCGCTGCCGTGATCGAGGCGATTTCATCCTCTGCCTGAAAAGGCACTACCCCTTCGGGGCGCAGTCGCGCCAGTTCATGTAAAATATCGGATGCCGGCGTGATGGGATATCCAGCATATAAGACTTGACGACCCAGTTGACGTGCAGTCGCCGCGATACCGAGCGCAATTCCTTGGCTGCCGGATAAGGTTTTGTAGGTACCCGGTGCGGCTTTCTTACTTGCGACCTCGCGACGGTAGGCACTCCATTCCGCTGTTTCTGCTAAATGGAACCCCGCGCGAAATGCAGCCCGATTTGCCTCGCCAACAGTTCCCTTAAATTGACGTTGTAAATCCACTTCCATGGCCTCCGCATCTTGTCCATAGAGCCAAGTCAGCATGCCCAATAGGGTCATGTTTTTTGCGCGGGCTTTTTCTTTTCCCGACAGGTCAATGGATTTCAATGCCTCGGACGTGAGTTTTTTGACGTCAATATCCAGGACCTGAACATCGGCGCGCGCTTCTTCCAAGGGGTCTTCATCAGGAGCCAATCCCGCAAGGGCCAAAGAACGCGCATCAAACCCATCGCTTGAAGCTATGAGCAATCCACCCGCCTTGAGTTTGTGCTTGTGTTTGATCCACCCCGCCACATTGAAGGCAACAAAGACATCGGCCGCATCTCCTGGATCAAAGATGGCCTCAGCGGCCATTTGAAACTGGAAACCCGAAACACCCGATACCGTCCCTTGAGGGGCGCGTATCTCTGCCGGGAAATCACTTAATGTCCGAACATCCTGACCGCTTTGTGCCGCGGCACGAATCAGTTGCGTCCCCAATAATTGGATCCCGTCACCGGAATCCCCAGCGAGCAGAACGACTAGATGTTGCCTCGTATTATCCATGACTATGCACCACGGAGTGAATCTCGGGCGCGTGTTTTTTGATAGTGGTTTCAACCCCATTTTTGAGGGTCATCTTGTTGACCGAACATCCCGCACAGGCGCCCAGGAGGGTGATTTCTACTACCCCCTTGTCTGAAATATGGGAGAGTTGAATATCTCCTCCATCATTTTGTAAGAAAGGGCGAATTTCATCCAATGCGCGCATAACGCGGTGTTCTAGATCGCTCATGCCTTTCTGGGAGTTGTTTTACATCCCGCCATGGTCGTGATGCGCACGGCTTCTGTGGGCGGAAAGTTGGCCACTCGATCCGTAAGTGACTGAACCATGTTTTGTGCAACCAAGGTAAAAGCGGCAGGAACAGGCCCTTGCGGCTGAAGTGCTGCCGGGTGGCCCACATCCCCCGCTTCACGGATACTTTGTACCAGAGGAATCTCACCCAAAAACGGCACCTCCAATTGGTAGGCTAACTGCTGTGCGCCTTCCTTGCCAAAGAGATAATACTTCATCGCTGGAAGTTCATCTGGGGTGAAATACGCCATGTTTTCGACTATGCCTAGGACAGGTACTTGGATGGCCTCCATCTGAAACATGCCCACCCCCTTTCTGGCATCTGCCAAGGCGACTTTTTGGGGAGTAGAAACAACCACTGCACCTGTGATAGGTAAAGCTTGCACCATGCTCAGGTGAATATCACCCGTTCCTGGAGGCAAGTCCAAGAGGAGAAAATCCAATTCGCCCCAATGGGTCTCTTGGAGCATCTGATTGAGGGCCTTGGTGGCCATAGGGCCGCGCCAAACCACGGCTTGATCCATATTGGCAAAAAATCCTATGGACATGACTTTGACGCCATAGGATTCCACTGGCTCCATCTTACGCACTCCGTCTATTTCTATGGCACCAGGTCGATCACTGACAACATCCATCATCAGAGGCATACTGGGTCCATATATATCTGCATCGAGGATACCCACCCTAAAGCCCATAGCGGCAAGGCTGACCGCCAGGTTGGCCGTCACGGTAGACTTACCCACACCCCCTTTACCTGAAGCAATGGCCACCACATGGGCAATGCCCGGTATTGCCTTGCCTCGAAGCAAATTAGCTTCAGGGGCCTCGGGGGCCTCCACAATTAAATGAATGGTTACTTTAAGTTTGGGGTCTATTCGAGCATGGATGGCCTTGAGCACTTCTACCTCCAATTTTTTCTTTTGGTGTAAGACTGGGCTATCTGATACGACATCCAGTATCACTTCCGAACCCATGATTTGGACATTGCGCAGCCCTTCTGAAGCCATCAACAATCCCTTGCCTGATGCGTTGGCAACGGCTGAAAGGGATTCCTCTACTTGTTTACGTGTAACCATAGATGACAAAATTACGGCGGCTTTGCCGGAGTGGGGGTTCCTTTTATAGCAGGTTCGCTTCCGAATCTGTACTTTCTAATGCTTCAGGCGATGTTTTATTCGCTAATTGACCACAGGCGGCATCAATGTCCTTTCCTCTTGAATGGCGCACTTTAGCGGTCACGCCGATGCGCGTCAGGGCTTCCACATAGGCTTCAATGACTTCGGGATCTGCTTGTTGAAAGTTGGGGTCGCCAATGGCGTTGTACTCGATCAAATTGACTTTGCAAGGAATACGCTTACACAATCCCACCAACGCTTGGATGTCTTCCTTTGCGTCGTTGATTCCTTTCCACACGACATATTCAAAGGTGATGCGACGCTTGGTGGCCTTATACCAATAATCCAAGGAATCGCGCAATTCTGCAATGGGTGCAGCATCATTGATAGGCATGATCTTAGATCGCACACTGTCGCGTGCAGAATGCAAGCTGACCGCCAGATTAAATTTGACGCCATCATCTGCGAGCTTTTTGATCATCTTGGGCAAGCCCACGGTCGATAGGGTAATGCGCTTTGGCGACAATCCCAATCCTTCGGGCTGGGTGATCTTTTCAATGGCCGTGAGCACATTATTATAATTCATCAAAGGCTCACCCATTCCCATGAAGACAATATTGGTCAAGGGGCGGCCAAAGTGTTCTAGACCCTGTTGGTGAATGGCCCGAACTTGATCATAGATTTCATCCGGCGCCAAGTTCCGCATGCGTTTTAAACGCGCTGTAGCACAAAAAGCGCAGTTCAGACTACAGCCCACCTGAGAACTCACACAAGCGGTGATGCGCTTTTCTGTAGGAATCAGCACGGATTCGACGATTAGTCCATCCGGCAACTTGACCGCGTTTTTAATGGTTCCATCCTCTGAATGCTGGACATGGGTGACCTCTACCGGATGAATGATGCACTCCGCTTCCATCCGCGTAAGCAAGGTTTTGGGGAGGTTGCGCATGTCCGAAAACTGGTGCACGCCTTTTGCCCAAATCCAGTCATACACTTGAGTAGCGCGGTAGGCCGGTTCTCCCCAGCTTGCTAAAAGAGACTGAAGGCCTTCCTTCGATAAGGTCCGAATATCCACTTGTTCACTCATGGGTGCTGGCGTAATAAAGAGCCGAATTGGACCTTGTTTTTTCGGAAAGAATACAAAACTGCTTCGCCCTGAATGCGCTCATTGCTGGCGCTTCGTTTTGGTAATGTGAGAACTTTTTCTTTGGCATTCATATAGAGGGGGGTGTAGAGCATTTCTGCCTCCGCAGTAATCGTGACGGCCACGACTTGGGACGTGTTCGCGTTGCGCATAATGTTCGGCCGGCGCACACCAAATTTTTTGGTATTCGCACGATGGTCATTAAAAATCAGATGGAGCTGCTTGCCATCCACCACAGGCAAATAACCTGAAGCGCGTCCACCATCATTTTTTGAGAACTGACGTTTAGGAACATGGCCGGACCATTCAATTTCCCCTGTGTCAGAAATGCCGAATGCAATGATGTCATTGTAGTAGTAATAGTAGTTGGTGACCTGTCCATTTCTTGTTTGAGTTGTCACTACTTGCATTTCATAGTCCTCCGCCACGACGAAGGCGCCTCCGTCAGGTCGATGCAAAAACTGCCGGAAGACAAAGTCTTCCCGAATTTCTGCCCCACGTTGCGCCCTACCCGTACTCATGAATTCATCTAAAAATGCTGCCGAGAAGGGGGATAGATGGGTCGAGGTTACATTGGCTGACGCCTGATCTAACGTGATGTAAAACATCCCCTTCATAGAAGCCCGATTAAACCCCTGTTCGGAGTAAAATCCGGCAATAGCCATCGTGTTATGGCCAAAGTCAAGCTCCATCCCCATGTTGGTCACAAATACATTTTGCAACCCAAGATCCATTTGGACCACTTCATCACTGGACCCGCTCATGCGGTACGCCATGAATTCTTCGTTGGATTGGCCCCATACCCAACGTTCGCCTTTATTTCTTTCGGGCGTTTTTTTGCCCATAAAGAAGACATCCCCATGGTTCGTGACATCTGAACGGTACAAACTGAAGTAGCGGTCCAATACATCCAGCTCAATATCTTTTGCCCATTTGAGGGTAAGGTCGATGTTATACACGGACACAGAGAACTTTTCGTTGTCTCGAATGCTATAATCGGGATTTGAAAAAATCATGAAGGTCCTTTGATCCTGCGAAAAAGAAATCTTAAAGCTGCCCTTGTATTTTCGATTTGCCTCCAGTTTTTCGACCACTTTCAGCTCTTTTGGGTCTCCATTGGCATCAAGAATTTGTAAAAGCAAGATCTTTTCATCCGATTGTCGGTTGTATGCTTGTAAAAAAATATAGAATTCTCCTTCGACGATATGGGTCGAAATAAGTTCTGTCCGATCGCCTTTATAGATGATCTGATCCATTTCAGACTGCCACATTTGACGTGCGGATGCTCGGTCATATTTGGCAAAAAACCATCGATTTGTAGAGAGGATAGCGTAGTGGCTGCCTACGGTGTAGAAACTTGTGCTGTCCATGTCCAAAATGTCTTGGGTATAGACCTCGCGGTATCGATAGGGACTTCCCCATTGCAATTCATATGAGGGTAACTGTGCCCATATTGCCGTACTTGTCGTCAGAAAAAAAAGAAATATGTACCGAAATGAACGCATTGTGGCAGGGTTTTGGAATATTTGCAAAGAAACGATGCATTCATGAAGACAGTACGACTTTCCTTTTTTTGCTTTTGCTCCATGGCCTTAGTGGGCACTGGAACTGCCTTTGGGCAAACCGTCGTGGTGAAGAAACGCAACGTGGAGACGGGTGAGGTCTACACCTCTTCAACTAACAAAATCAGTACCAATGCCTCCTATTCGCATGCATTAAAGTACAATTTCTTGCCTTTTTTCATTGGCGAGATGCCCCTGGGCTACGAAATGAAGTTCAATGATTACCTAAGCCTTGAGGCTGGGCTAGGGATTACCACGAACAATTCCCTTGATGAATTGATCTATGGCAATGAAGACTTCTATGATATGGCCGAGAGAAGTCTGCTCAACCTAAGTCACTACGCGTCCTTTAAAGTTTTCCCAGAGGGCAATGCTTTTAATGACGGCTATTACCTGGGCTTTGATTATCATTATCGCCCATACTCCAAAGGATATGATGTCAATGGTGCCACAGGGAGAGCCACAAAACGTTTTACGGATATTGGCCTCGTTTTTGGCTTTCAAGGACGTCCATCAGACCAAATTATGTTAGATGTTTATGCGGGTATAGCCCAACGTCACATCAACTGGGATCGCCCTACCATTACCCAATATATTGATCCTTTGTCTGGGGATGTTGTGGCTGATTTTAGTATTCAAAATGACCGCTACCCTACCCTTGGCGGCTTACTCGGCTTTAAGCTAAGTTACTTATTTGGAAGCAGTATCTTCCAGAGCGCTATTACCCAAAAGCCTAGCGCAACCCCGACCAAAAAGAAGTCAAAAAAACGCCGCCGCCGCCGCCGTTAACATGTGCAGACATCTGACGCTATTGCTCATAAAAAAGCCCGGACATACCTCCGGGCTTTTTTATTTTTGTGTCATCTGACCTAGGGGGTCAAATCTATTCCATTAGATAATTAACAAGGCATCACCGTAGCATAGGAAACGATAGCCCTCTTTGACTGCAATTTTGTAGATGTCCATTGTCAAATCATGCCCCGCAAAAGCGCTGGTCAACATAAGCATGGTGCTTTGTGGACCGTGGAAATTTGTAATTAAGGCATCCGCAGTCGTAAACTCATAGGGAGGGAACAAAAACTTACTGGTCCAACCCTCTGTCGGCTTAACACGATTGTCTGTGATGGTTGAGCTCTCCATGGAACGGATTACCGAGGTGCCCACTGCCACAACGCGCTTTTTATTTGCTTTGGCAGCGTTGATTTTTTCAGCCGTGTCTTGATAGAGCCAGAACTGCTCGGATTCCATTTTATGTTTGGACAAATCTTCTACCTCCACTAGTCGGAAGGTGCCAAGGCCCACGTGCATGGTTATTTCAGTCGTTTCAATGCCTTTAATTTCCATGCGCTTGAGCAAGTGTTTGCTAAAGTGCAGTGACGCAACAGGCGCAGCTACAGCGCCTTCTACCTTGGCAAAGATGCTCTGATAGCGTTCTGCATCTTCTGGCTCCAACGGACGTTGCACATAGTTTGGCAATGGGGTTTCTCCCATTTCTTTTAATTTCTGACGGAACTCTTCATAGCTACCATCGTACAAAAAGCGCAAGGTGCGACCGCGTGAGGTCGTATTGTCAATAACCTCAGCCACTAGGCTGTCATCATCACCAAAATATAATTTATTGCCAATCCGAATCTTACGGGCAGGATCCACCAAAACATCCCATAGACGGCTCTCTGCGTTAAGTTCACGCAACAAAAAGACCTCGATCAATGCACCGGTTTTTTCTTTGTTTCCCCACATGCGGGCAGGAAAAACCTTGGTATTGTTCATGACCATCAAATCCCCTTCGCTGAAGTAATCGAGGATGTCCCTAAAGTGCTTATGTTCAATTTTTCCGGTCGCGCGGTGGACCACCATCATGCGCGCATCATCACGGTAATCGGTGGGGTATTGCGCGATTTGCGCCTCTGGCAAATCATAGGCAAAATGGGAGAGCTTCATTTTCATAGGCGGCAAAGATACCCTTTTGAATAGGGGGTTGTCAAGTGTTTAGCAAAAGTTCCTGCTCCAAAGGTCCTAAATGGCCTAAAAAGCAAAAGGGGAATCAGGTCTTTTTGAGGGCAGACAGTACCATGTCTAGGGGGTGTGCTTCTGCAAGGGTGAAATCCCCTACGCCCGTCCGAATCAACCCACTTAAGTACGCACCACAACCGAGATGTGTTCCAAAATCATGGGCTACACTTCGAATGTAGGTTCCCTTGCTACAAGTAATATCCACTGTCCAGATGGGGCCTTCAGCAGAAATAAAATCTAGACTGTGGATGGTAATATCCCGGGCTGGAATGTTGATCTCATTCCCTTTTCGGGCTTCAGCATAGGCACGTTTTCCATCAATACGAATGGCACTAAAGGCCGGCGGAATCTGCGCAATTACACCCGTAAAAAGTTGGTGAATCTCTTCCCAGATCTCCTCGGTCCATGCGGGAACCTCCGCGCCAGAAGCGATCACCTCTGTTTCGGCATCATAGCTTGCTGTGGATGCCCCAAAAGTGATAGTAGCACGATACCCTTTAGCCGTTTCCATCCAGTGAGGAATGGTTTTGGTCGCCTTCCCGACACATAAAACCAGCACGCCTGTAGCGAGCGGATCTAAGGTTCCAGCATGGCCTATTTTGACTTTAACTCCATAACGCTGCTTCAGCGCATTTCGGACTTTGGCCACCACATCAAAAGAGGTCCAGGTCAAAGGTTTGTCAACGGCAAAGACCCAGCCCGCCTGTAAAGTATCGACATCAGGGGGTATGTTCATACTCACAGCACCCAAAAGGCAGCCAGTGTTCCAACTGCAATACAGTAGATGGCAAAGCCTGAGAGTTTCGCTTTTTTAACCAAGTTGATCATCAGCTTGCACGCCCATAGGCCGGTAACAAATGCTGCCAAAAATCCTGCCAGCAAGGGAAGCAGATGCGCTTCTTGCTCTTGCTGAGGCATGGCAAATAGATCGCGCGAATCCATAATCATTTTACCCAAAATCAAGGGAACTACCATTAAGAAACTAAAACGAGCCGCTTGGTCGCGGTCAATCCCTAAGAGCACCGAGGTGCTGATCGTAGCACCGGAACGGCTGATGCCCGGAAGAATAGCAATGGCCTGTGCAATTCCAATAACCGCGGCATCTACATAGGATACTTTTTTATGGGTCTTTTTGGCACGATCCGCAAGAAAGAGCAACAATCCCGTTATAATTAACATGACGGCCACCATGAAGATGTTTTGGTCAAACAGCATCTCGATCACATCATTAAAAAACAAACCCACGAATGCCGCCGGAACCATGGAAATAAGAATAGCCAGCGCAAAGTGACGTTCTTCTGTGGATCCTTTAAAGAAGCCCCTGATAATGTTTCGGATGTCCTTTTGAAAAGTGACCACGGTTGCCAAAGCCGTGGCGCCATGCACGGCGACGGTAAACATCATGTTGCTATTGGTGTCCCACGTGGTACCCAGAATAGCCCTACCTAATTCTAAATGACCCGATGAGCTCACAGGAAGGAATTCGGTTAAGCCTTGCAGAATTCCTAAAATAATGGCATTCCAAAGATCTGCGTTCATTGCTTTGGACGACGTAAGATGGCGACCACTTCGACGACAAAACCCATCACAATGAACAGCGGTGCCCAGATAATGCGGCGTGCACTAAAAAGTTCAGGATTATAGACCATAGGATCTTCTGATCCACCACCCGACATGAGGACAAATCCTAGAACGATAAGAGCCAAACCCATTCCAAATAGGAGGTAGCTAGTTTTGTCAAATAAAAAGCTGTTTTGAGACATTATTCGTAGAGTTGATTCGTTTTTAATGCAAGATATCGGCGCACCGCCATCGCCGTACTACCTGCGGTAAGCAGAAGTCCTACAACGGTCATAGCCAGTACTTCCATGACCCATAGACTCCAAGGTAAAGAAATAGCTAATTCAGGGTAGACCTGTCGTGTACATTGAAAAAGAACGGCTAACAAGAGGGCAGCAAAAATTCCGCCCATGATGCCAAGTCGCAATCCTTGGCGCAAAAATGGGCGATGGATAAAGACCTTGGTTGCGCCCACCAATTGCATGGTTTTGATTGAAAACCTTCGGGCATAAATGGACAAGCGAATGGAGCTATTGATCAAGGCCATGGATACCAAGAGTAAAATAAAAGCCGATGCCAACATCGCAGAAGTGATTCTGCCAATGTTTTTATGAATCGCCGAGATCAAGTCGCGGTCATAGACCATGTCTTCTACAATCTTCCCCTTGAGTAAGCGATTTTGGAGATCATCTAATACCTCTGGGGTCACATAAGCGGCATTTAGCTTCAAATCAAGGGCATCACTCAAAGGATTGTAGCCTAAAAATTCAACAAAGTCCTCTCCGAGTTCCTTTTGAAATTTAGCTGCCGCCTCTTCTTTGCTCACAAAGACAATTTGACGCACTTCTGGCGCCATTGACCATTCTGTTTGGAGCGCCTCACGCTCAGCTTCCGTTGCTTCAGGGGTCAAGAAGAGGGTAAACGTAAAATTCTCCTTGAGTTCTTCGGTCAAAGTACGCGCCTGATACAGCAAGGTCATCATGACACCGAGGACAAAAAGAACGAGGCCAATACTGACGACCACGGACAGGTAGGAGTAGCGCAAGCGCTTACGATTAAATTGATCTTCCCCTTTTGGACGGCTCATAGTGCAAATCTATGGAAATGATGGGGTTGTTAGACGGCAGAATCTAGGGGGCTTTTCGGCTTTTTGTCCCTGCGTATCGCCTTGGGCTCCGTACTTTTGCCGACATGGAGTACCGGCCCGCTGAATTAGATGCCAAATGGCAAGCACGCTGGAAGGCTGAGCAACCCTTTGCTGCTGCCTTTCCGAGTGAAAAACCCAAGTTTTATGTCTTGGATATGTTTCCTTATCCTTCTGGGGCAGGGCTGCATGTGGGCCACCCATTAGGCTACATTGCAAGTGATATTTTGGCACGCTACATGCGGCACCGCGGCTATAACGTGCTCCATCCCATGGGATATGATGCCTTTGGTCTCCCCGCAGAGCAGTATGCCATCCAAACAGGCCAGCACCCAGCCATTACAACGGAAACGAATATTCAACGCTATCGCGAGCAATTAG
This sequence comes from Cryomorphaceae bacterium BACL7 MAG-120322-bin74, assembly GCA_001438205.1. GTDB lineage: Bacteria > Bacteroidota > Bacteroidia > Flavobacteriales > Schleiferiaceae > TMED14. The sequence continues at coordinate 22,181 of LICG01000002.1, read as the reverse complement.
ACCGCATTGGATTCAGTTTTGATTGGAGTCGAGAAGTCCGCACCTGTCAAGCAGATTACTATGGCTGGACGCAGTGGATTTTTGTTCAACTATTCCATAGTTGGTTCAATGTGTCCACCCAAAAGGCAGAGGGCATAGAACGCTTGGTAGCCCATTTAGCCAAAAACGGTACCAAAGACCTTCATGCCGCCCATCATGGAGAACCTTCTTGCACCGCGCAGGAATGGGCCAACATGGACAGCAAACAGCGTGAAGAATTGTTGCAACATTATCGCATGGCCTTTCGTTCTGACTCTGTGGTCAACTGGTGCCCCGCATTGGGCACGGTATTGGCCAATGACGAAGTGGTTGATGGCCGCTCGGAGCGCGGTGGTCATCCTGTCGTTCAGAAGCCCATGCTCCAATGGAGCCTTCGAATCTCTGCCTACGCCCAAAAGTTATTGGATGGGCTGGACACCCTTGATTGGTCTGACAGTATCAAAGAGACACAACGCAACTGGATCGGACGCAGTCAAGGGGCACGCGTCCGTTTTGCCTTACCTAGCCTTTCTGAATCAGCCTTAGAGGTATTTACGACGCGCCCTGACACCTTATTTGGGGTCACCTTTATGGTGGTCGCTCCGGAGCATCCATTGCTGGATGTGCTGACGAGCCAAGCGCAACGAAACGAAGTGATGGCCTACCGCGAACAGGCGTCTCGACGCAGTGAGCGCGAACGCCAAGCGGATACAAAAACCATTGGAGGGGCCTTTACGGGCGCCTTTGCCACCCATCCCTTCACAGGCGCCCCTATTCCCCTTTGGACCAGCGATTATGTCTTGATGGGGTATGGAACCGGTGCCATTATGGCTGTCCCAGCACATGATAGCCGCGACCACGCCTTTGCCCTTCATTTTGGGCTACCCATTGTCGAAGTAGTAGCCGGTGGAGATGTGCAAGTAGCCTCGCATGATGCAAAGGAGGGCACCTTGATTCATTCAGATTTTCTAAATGGACTGGAGGTTTCTGATGCCATTGAGCAGGCCATACAATCATTGGCCTCACGCAATCTAGGAGAAAGACGCATTCAGTATCGTTTGCGCGATGCCGTTTTTGGTCGCCAACGCTATTGGGGGGAGCCCATTCCCATTGTCTACCGTGAGGGGGTCCCTGAGACCTTGCCTTTAGACCAACTGCCTTTGGTTCTGCCAACCGTCGATGCTTATCTGCCCACCGAAGATGGCGAGCCCCCCTTAGCCCGTGCACAAGGCTGGCAATCCGCCGAAGGCCTTCCGCTCGAAACGACGACCATGCCTGGATGGGCGGGTAGCTCGTGGTACTTTCTTCGCTACATGGACCCACAAAACCCTGCACGCTTTGCAGATCGGGAAAAAATGGACTACTGGGGACAGGTAGATGTCTATGTTGGGGGCAGTGAACACGGCACCGGACACTTGCTCTACGCCAGATTCTGGAGCCATTTCCTTCATGACATTGGCTGCATCCCTATGGCTGAGCCATTCAAGAAATTGATTAATCAAGGCATGATCCAAGGTGTTTCAGCCTTTGTTCATCGTCTAGAGGGTACACAAACATTTGTTAGTGCCGATGCGGTCAATGGGCGCAAAACGCAAAAGATCCATGTGGATGTGTCTTTGGTTCTTGGGGATGACACGTTGAATACCCAGGAATTCAAAGACTGGATGCCGGCTTTTTCCGACGCCCTATTTGAACCCAAAGAAGGGCCTATCCTGCTAGAGCGCGAGGTAGAGAAGATGTCTAAATCAAAGCACAACGTCATCAACCCCGATGCAATTTGCGCCGAACATGGAGCTGATGCGCTGCGCTTGTATGAGATGTTCCTCGGCCCACTCGAGCAAGCCAAGCCCTGGGACACCAAAGGCCTTAGTGGCGTGACAGGGTTCTTGCGCAAGGTGACCCGCCTATTGAGCAAGCGTGCAGATGCACCTGCCGACAAAGGGGAATTAAAAACCCTCCACAAGCTGATTGAGAAAGTAGAAAAGGACATGTCTACCCTTTCCTTTAACACGACGGTCAGCGCCATGATGATTGCTGTGAACGAGTGGTCCAGTCTCTCACAACTAAGCACTCAAACGTTGAAAGACTTTGCTGTATTGCTCTCGCCATTGGCCCCCCATTTGGCGGAAGAAATGTGGGAAACCTTAGGGGAGATGCACGGCATCAGCCAGGCCCCCTTCCCTGTGCTTAAAGCCGAATACCTTGTGGAGGACAACCAACAATACCCCGTACAATTTAATGGCAAGACGCGCTTCTTTGTGCATGTTCCTCAAGGCACCCCTCCTGCGGAGGTGGAGTCTTTGATTCGGTCCCATGAAAAAACGGAAGGATACGTTGAAGGCAAAATTATACGTAAAATCATTGTGGTCCCCGGACGTATTGTCAATGTCGTCATTGGGTAACATAACCTGACGCCAAGAAGGGTAAAGCTTTATTCCGCCATTGCCGCTAATGCGTCAATTTGTGCTTTTAGCGGCTTCATTTGTGCCTCATATGATGCCCAGAGTTTTGCAGGCAATGGCTCAGTCCGCTGCATAGGCTCACGCAAGGGATCGACTTGTTTGCCATTTTTCCAAAACCGGTAGCAAACATGCGGTCCGGTAGCTAGCCCCGTTGATCCCACATAGCCGATGACTTGCCCCTGTTCTACGCGGGTACCAGGGCGCATGCCCTTGGCAATTCGGCTCATATGCAGATACTGGGTGGTATATGTCCCGTTGTGGCGAATTTTGACATAATTGCCATTGGCGCTGGTATACGTTGCGGCAATAACTTGACCTCCAGCCGTAGCTAAAATAGGGGTGCCCGTAGGTGCGGCATAATCCGTTCCCAGATGCGCTTTCCATCTTTTTTGCACAGGATGAAAACGATTTTTTGAATAGCGCGAAGTGATACGCGCAAATTCTAATGGGGCCTTTAGGAACATGCGCTTTAGCCCTTCTCCTTCTTCTGAATAAAAGTCCCGAATTCCACTGGCTTCATCTTCAAAACGGAATGCATAATAGGGCTTGTTGTTGTGCACAAAGCGCGCGCCCAAAATGCGGCCGGTTCCTACAAATGAGGTGTCATCCACATAGCGCTCCTCAAAAATGACTTCAAAGCGGTCGCCCTTTTGCAAGCGAAAGAAGTCAATGGTCCAAGCATACACTTCGCTCAATCGAACCGCCACGGCGGGCGATACATTTTGATCCGCCAAAGTCTCATACAAGGAGGATTCAATAGATCCAGCGACTGCACGCTGCACAATCTTGGTGGGGCGTTCAACCGCTTCTACATAGAGACTATCTAACCCAAAAATTAAGTACTCGGTCTGAGAAGATTCGTAAATAAAATAATGCGCCGCTGCTGAACTGTCCGCCGTCCGGAATACCCAATAGGCATCGCCTGCACGCCAGCGTCTCGGATTAAAAACATCTTTAGAAAGAGAAAGTAAGTTCGCCACCTTTGGATAGGGGACGCCCAGCTCATCCATGACCTGCCCAAAGGCTTGCCCCTCTTTGACCACATGTCGTGTGGGCGCAAAATCCGCTAGCGAAAATCCGTACAAACTCCCGGGATCCACCGCTTCTCCGCCATCAACAAAAGCATCTTTAGGTTGGCTTTGGCTACAAAATCGGACCAAGAAAAAGAGCAAGGTGACCGCAAGCAGCCCAAAAGCGCCTGCCTTGAGGCGACGACGCGTATGTTTCTTAGAAGACTTTGCAGTGGCCATGGAAAAGGGGAAAGTTCAAAACTACGGCCCACATTCGTGATGGCCATAGGTTGTTCTCAAGTTATTGGTGTGACTTTTCAACGGGGGTTATTTTCTGAAACATAGTGCATTGAGAATTCTCCTATTCGCATCAACACACCCTGCCATCATGCGGAATCAAGACAGAATTTATTCTTCACTCACATAACGGTCCACAAAGGACTTTCCCCATTCTTCTTGCTCTTTTTCATCCCATAAAAAGGGGAAAAAGATGCGCTTCTGAAAGCGGGGGGGTAGATATTTCTGCCAATTGGTCCCTCCCGTAGCGCGGGCGTCAGTAGGCTGTTTTGCCAAATAGCGTACCGCGGAGCGATAATGCTGCAATGGCCATAAGACGTTGACATATTGATCAAAGGCACGGAAGGCATTTTTTAAATCATCGGAAAGATGTCCTGATTCAAATAATTGCTTGGCCTGATCTGAAAGGGTTTTTCCACGGCTCTGCTGCGCACGTTTTTTAAAGACTTCGCCGTATTTCTTTTCAAACTGGACCAGCGTGAGGGTTTTTTGGCCATCCTTTTCGAGCGTAGCCCCACGTAGCCAATAAATGGCATTTAACAGTATGTCGACGTCTTTTTCGTCGGCCATAGCAGCACGCTGATCCAGATGGACAAGGTCATTCAATTTAGCACTTCCCAACTCGATCATTCTGTATTGGCCGGATTGGAATCCACTGGCGGGAATGAGCGCCATGCGAAAGCGTAAGAACTGCGCACGGTCCATGCCATCCACCATGACACCAAAGCTGTGCTCAAGTGCTCCAAAATAGCGATTACAACGACGGATGGATTCGGTTAACGCTTCTTGCGAGGCGGGTGCGGCCTCTATCAATGGATCCAGCTCATGAAGGACCATCTTGAAGTACAGTTCTGTGATTTGGTGGTACATGATGAAAATGGACTCATCATGGTGCGATGTTCGTGGCTGTTGTAAACTCAACAGGCTATCGAGGCGGATATAATCCCAATAGGTAAGATAATCTGCTTCCAATAAACCGTCCAAAAAGTCCAAGAGCTCCTGACCCGAAGCAGCATACTTTTCTTTCAGCGCCTTGAGACGCCCTTCGATTGCATCATCCATAACCGAAAGGTACGGATTGCGCAGCTCAGGTGCACTTAGGCCTTGGTGATCGAAAAGGAAAAAGCGGTTCCCACACCTTGGGAACTGGTGACTTTAATAGAATGGCCGTGTGCTTCGATAATGTGCTTGACAATGGCAAGACCCAACCCTGTTCCGCTAATTTTTTTGGTATGGGTTCGGCTTCGATCTGCCCGATAAAATCTTTCAAAAACGCGGGTAAGGTCCTCCTTGGCAATGCCAATACCATTGTCTTCAATGATGATATTGAAATATTTATCCGCATCCTGCAGCGAGATCTTCAGCATCGCCCCATCTTCTTCGCGCGAATATTTAATGGCGTTACTGATTAAATTGAGGAGGACTTGGTCCATTCTCTCCGGATCTGCTCGCACGGCATATTCACCATCTTTATCAAAATCGCAAATGACCCGAATTTCACTCTGAGAAAGGCGGTCAGACATCTGCTCAAGCGCATCTTCAATCTGTTCTTTTAAACTGTAAACCTCTTGGTTTAGCAACAATTTATTTGATTCTAATCGGGCCAAAACATCCATGTCTTGGAGCAATCGTATCATACGCTCAACATTTCGGTTGGCCTTCTTTAAGTACTCCTTTCGGGTTTTGCCTTCTTTGACCCCATCCAATAGGGTCAGAATATAGCCTTGAATGTTAAAAATGGGGGTCCGCAATTCATGTGATAAATTGGCGATAAACTCCCTGCGTACATCGTCTCGGGCCTGCAAGCTGACCACTTCCGTAGAAGTCCGTTGGGCCCAGCTGCGCACTTCCATTTCTACTTTGCCAATTTCTTCTGCATCAGCCAAAAGGGCACTTCTGTATTTGTCTGGGTTAGAAATGACCTTATAAATCTTCAAAAGACGAGAATATAAAAACTGGCGAACCAGGGCTTCAACCAGGAACGCCACGGCACTCGATACAAAAATGCTGAGCAGGGTGATTTCTAGGTAAGGGATTTCGGCCACGGGCAGAGGGAGGCCTCCTGAAGGGGTTTGCACCAGGACAAATAGGGCAAACATGACTCCCCAAACGACCGGCCCCAAGCAGGCCGCGACAAAAAATGCAATGCGTTCAGGCCGATCTAACATGTGCCTTTATTCTTCAAACTTATACCCAACACCCTTGATCGTTTTGATGCGATTATCGCCAATTTTTTCTCTGATTTTGCGGATATGCACATCGATCGTACGACCGCCTACGATGACCTCCGTTCCCCATACACGGTCCATGATAGAATCTCGCGAGAATACCTTCCCTGGCTTGCTGGCCAGCAGTTGCAATAGTTCAAATTCTTTGCGTGGCATCTCGACAACGCGGTCTGCTTGGCAAACTTGATATTTTTCTTGGTCAATTGTCAAATCCCCCCGCACAACAATAGATGATTTCACTTCTTCTGATTTCGCGTTTCTGCGGAGCAACGCCTTGATGCGGCTGACCAATACTTTTGGACGAATCGGCTTCGTGATGTAGTCGTCTGCACCTGAGTCAAATCCTGCAACTTGTGCATAGTCTTCTCCACGTGCGCTTAAAAAGGCAATAAGCGTATGCGCTATTTCTGGCGTTGCACGGATGGCCTCACAGGCCTGCATACCATCCATTCCAGGCATCATCACATCCAATAAAACCAAGTCTGGTTTATGTTTTTTACACATCGCCACACCGTCCGCGCCATTTTTAGCTGTCTCGACATGGAAGCCCTCTTTGGCTAGGTTGTAAGAGATGAACTCACGGATGTCGGGATCATCGTCCACAACTAGGATGGTGATTTTGCTCATGACAACTATCTAATTCAAACGTTTAAGAATTAATCAAAAGTACCGCTTTGCGGCAGACTGAATCCGTTTTAACAAATCCATAACAAGTTTTTTGGCTTGGCTTAACAAAAGACTGGTCCATTGTTAGCAAACTATTAATAAATACACCCCTTTGGGTTTAAGTCGATTTCTTCACTTTGAATTAAACCTGTCCTAACATAGGCCGGGTACGTTTGCATCCTAATCCATTAATACCAATCAAAGAATGTCTACAATGTACAAATTTACCGCCCTGAGCGCCGTTATTCTGATGGGCTTGGTCGCATGTGAATCCACTCCCCCCGTGGATCCGCCTTCGAGTGATTACATGACAAAAATTGTGTCTAGCAACCTTACTTCTAACCAAACATGGTATGCGGATACGATCTACCAATTGGGTGGCCGCATCACCGTTACAAATGGTACAACCTTGACTATTGAGGCGGGCACGATCATCAAAGGAGAGGCAGGAACAGGTGCCAATGCCACCGCATTGTTGATTGCACGAGGTGCAAAACTTATGGCTATAGGGACTCCTTCTTTACCGATTATATTTACCACAATCGCTGACGAAATCTCCCCCATCCAAGTTGCTTCGGGGGACTTTAAAAGCCCCAATTTAGATCCAACAGTTACCGGTCTTTGGGGTGGCGTGATCATCCTAGGAAAAGGCATTATTTCTGCCTCCAATGCATCTGGCGATGTGAATGAGGTCCAAATTGAAGGGATTCCCACATCGGACCCCAATGGATTATATGGGGGTACCGACAACGCGGATAATTCTGGCGTCTTACAGTACATTTCCATCCGTCACGGTGGTGCCAACATTGGTGCAGGCAATGAAATTAACGGACTTTCTTTAGGCGGAGTGGGCTCAGGTACCACTATTGAAAACATTGAAATCGTGTCTAACCAAGATGATGGCATTGAAGTATGGGGTGGCATGATCAACATCACCAATATAGTTTCTTGGAATGTGGGCGACGATGGCTTTGATACCGACCAAGCGTGGGGGGGCACATTGGACAACTTTGTGATCATCACACCCAAAGGACACTGCTTTGAATTGGACGGTCCAGAAGGCACCTATGCAGTGAGCCACACCATCAAAAATGGCAACATTCAAGCTTCTGATGACAACGTGACATCTGAGGACCTCATCAACACGGATGCCAATTCTCTTGTGAGTCTAGAAAGCATTTATATCACGGACATCCTTCCTGGCCAAATCATTAACCGTTTGGATGCTCCTGGCGTCCTCTATGCGGACATTGTTTTGAATGTAGACACGGTGTCTAATTTCTTAAAGAACGGGGGAACGCACCCGGGCATCACCGCCGGCACAACACCAAAAGCGAATACCTCTGTCTTCAGCTGGACATGGGCAGCACAGGCTGGAATTATCCAGTAAGTTTCTAAACCATTAACAAATGGTTAAGTCAATGCCCGCACCAAGGTGCGGGCATTTTTTTTATTGGAATTTTGCAGCACCTTAAAAGGTTCATCCATGCGCGCGATCATTTCCCTTTGTTTTTTCCTCTTTGCGCTTTCCACTTTTGCTCAAGTTGGAACGGTACGCGGCACCGTGCTGGATGCGGAAACAGGGGAAACCATTATCGGCGCAGCCGTCATCTGCAATAATTGTGGAAGTGGAAATACCGCGACAGATCTTGATGGCCATTTTAGCCTAAATGCACAACCTGGTACATATGCCATTGAGGTGGCTTACTTCACCTACAGGACCCTCAAATTGATCGAGGTAAAAGTGACGGCGGGTGAAATCACGCTTGTGGGTGAATTGGGCCTTCTTCCTGAGGATAACCTGAAGCTGGACGAAGTCACGATTATAGCGGAAGTAAACCGCAATTCGGAAATCGCCTTACTCACCCTGAAGCGCAAATCTGCAGCTATGGTCGATGGCATTTCTTCTGCGCGTATAGCCCAAATTGGAGATGGCACTGCCGTTGAGGCGGCGAAACGGGTGACTGGCGTGACCGTAGAGGGGGGGAAATATGTGTACATCCGTGGATTGGGGGATCGTTATTCTAAAACGACCCTGAACGGCATGGATATCCCTGGACTAGATCCTGATAAAAACACGATCCAGATGGATATCTTCCCAACGGATTTGGTGAACAACATTGTGGTTAGCAAAACCTTTACAGCGGACCAACCAGCTGACTTTACAGGCGGTTTATTGAACATTGAAACCAAAGCATTTCCTGACAAGAAGGTAGGTTCTATTTCGTTCAGCAGCAGCTTTACTCCTACCATGAACCTTAATCCAGCCTTCTTGCGTTACGAAGGAGGCTCGCTAGATTTTCTGGGCTTTGATGACGGCACCCGACGCTTACCCGCTTTGGCGCGCCAAAGCAGTATTCCGACCCCTATTTTCTTTTCTGATGCGGAGGTGAATCGTTTTGTTCAAAGCTTCAATCCCACTTTAGGTGCTACACGTCAGCGCTCCTTCTTGGATATGAAAGTAGGATACTCCGCCGGCAATCAATGGGAGTGGAAAAATAGGACGAAGGCTTCAGGAGAGGTACCCAAACTGGGGTATGTCTTTTCTCTCAGTTATAAGAGCAACTATACCTACTACGATGATGTCACCTATGGGGAATACCAACGTTACCTTGACCCCTCTGTCTATGAGATGCGGTATGCCACCGTACAGCAAGGACAGTTGGGTGAACACAATACCCTCATTGGGGGCGTTTTGGGCCTTGCCTATAAGACGAACTTAAAGAAAGTTCGAGCAACCTTGATGCACCTGCAAAATGGCGAAAGTCGTGCGGGACAATTTTGGATTGACAACGATGCTAGTGCAGTAGGGCAATCTGGGTATAAAGCCTTTTCCAATAACCTTGAATACAATCAGCGATCATTGACCAATCTTTTAATCAATGGCACGGTTGTAAAGCCCGAAACAGGGACCGAGATTGACTGGCGAATATCCCCCACCCTGTCTTTGTCCACCGATCCTGATATTCGCAAAACGGCCTTTACCTATCAAACGCTTGATACCTTTTTTCAGGCTGGGGCCGGTGGCAATCCCTCGAGAATCTGGCGCTATTTGCAAGAAGTAAACGTGCCATTCCGGTACGATGTGACGAAGAAGTTTACGTTGTTTGATGAAGCAGCTAAATTGAAATATGGCGCCGGTGATGCTTTCAAATGGCGGCACTATGAAATCCTGCTTTTTGATATGCAGTTTTTTGGACAGCAGAATTGGAGCAACGATGACCCGAACCAAGTCCTGAATCCTGAAAACATTTATCCCAATTACCCCAATCGCGTCTATTACCAATCAGGCAATAATGATCCCAACCCCAATGAGTACGCCTCTAATAGTAACACGGCCCATGCTTATGTTCATACAGAATTTTCTTTGAATCTGCGCACAAAAGCCATCGTCGGTCTTCGGGTAGAGCACTTTGTCCAGCGCCATACGGGACGCGATCAGTCGTGGGCAAGTGGTGATTACACCAACGGGAAGAATTTAACCAATGACGTGGTGCTCAATTCATTGGACCTTTTTCCATCCTTGAATGTGATGTACTCGTTGAACGAAAGTCAGAACTTGCGTTTTTCTGCCACCCGAACGATTGCACGCCCGTCTTTCAAAGAACTCTCCTTTGCCCAAATCATTGACCCCATCACCAACCGCATCTTCAATGGTTCCTTCTTTGAATATGCGGCATGGTCTGGTAACCTCGTTGAAACCCGCATCAACAATGTAGATATACGCTGGGAAAAATTCATGGACGCTGGCCAGATGTTCTCCATCAGTGGATTTTACAAAGGCTTCCGTAATCCCATTGAAATGGTGCGCATTGCAGAGCAACAAACGTCTACCGAGTTTCAACCACGAAATGTGGGACAGGGAACCATGTTCGGCGCAGAAATGGAATGGAATGCAAGCTTCTCCGCACTTAGCCCCTCTCTGGAGAACTTTTTCTTCAATGGCAACATCACCGTGATTGACTCAAGGATCACCATGAGTGATGTGGAATATCAATCGCGCAAAAGTTACGAGCGCGATGGTCAAACCGTCATAAATACACGCGCCATGGCTGGGCAAAGTCCCTATGTGCTGAACGGAGGATTCAGTTACACGCATCCCGAGAGCAAAACCAATTTTGGCGTGTACTACAATGTAAAAGGATCTACCCTCCAGATTGTAGGCCTTGGTTTGTTTCCAGATGTCTATACGCAGCCCTTCCAAAGTCTCAACATGAGTTTCACTACCAAGGTGGGCAAAGAAAAGGGGATTGACCTTAAACTGCGTGCGATGAACCTATTGAATGACAACGTTTTAAGCGTTTACAAATCCTTTGGTGCGCAGGATCAAATCTTCAGCCGTTATGCGCCAGGTTGGGGCTTAAGCGCCGGCTTAACTTTCTCTTTATAAAGCTGGAAGAAAGTTGGCTTTGATGACCATGTTGGTTCAGCAAGAAGTACCTTTAGCTCGTTATGCGACGCAGCAATATTTTCCCTCCCTTTTTTTTGGCTATCCCTCTCTTTCTGATAGGGAATAGCGCTTGGGGTCAAGCGCCGGAGCGCATAAGAATCATGACGTATAACTTGCTGAATTACCGCAACTTCACAAGTTATTGCCCAAGCTCCAGCAACAATGCCGTGAGTAAGGAAGCCTATCTGCATACCATTGTCACGTATACACAGCCCGATCTATTCGTATGCAACGAAATCAATGGGGATAATACGACAGCGCATGGGCGCATTTTGACCTATGCCCTCAATATCAATGGAGAGACCCGGTGGGAAAAGACCGACTTCTTTTCCAATGGCTCTTCGTTGACCAATGGCATTTACTTCGACCAAAACAAGCTCGGGCTGCTCTATCAAGATCTGATTACCAAAGATGTAAGCAACCAAAATCTTGTGCGCGGAATAGACGTAAAACGTTTTTTCTACAAGGACAGTCTGCTCGCCATCAACCCTGACACAGTCACATTTACTGTATTTGCTGTCCACCTTAAAGCAGGCTCTTCCTCCAGTGATATTGCGGACCGCAATAGAGAAACAGCGGCCATCATGAGTTACTTGCAAAGCCACAATGTGGGCGATAATTATTTTTTGGCAGGAGACTTAAATATGCCCAAAAGCCAGGAAGCAGGCTTTCAAAATCTCCTCAACTATTCGACTACTAGCCTTCGTTTTTACGACCCTGAAAGCCAGCCTGGAAACTGGAACAACAATTATACGTTTAGAAACCTACACTCGCAGAGCACCCGGGATGGAGCAACCAATAATGGCTGTTTTTCGGGGGGCGGTTTGGATGATCGTTTTGACCATGTCCTGTTTAGCGACGATGTCGTCAATGGCAGCGCAAAAATGACCTATGTTTCGGGCTCGTTGACTCCTGTCGGTAATGATGGTCTTCATTTTAATGCCGCCATTAACGCTCCTACCAATAATGCTGTACCGGCCAACGTCCTCACAGCTTTATACGAAATGAGTGACCACCTGCCTGTCTATGTCGACATTGATGTCACGCGCCTGCAGGTTTCGATGGAAGAACATGCGGCCCTGCCTCTGCAAGTTTTAGGCAATCGCCAAGATGGCTACATAGTGGATGTGGATCATCTGGCCATGGGTGCGTCTTGGGTAGTCGCGGACCTTTTGGGCAGAACGATTGCCAAGGGTCGGATCACTGCGCTGCGTTTTCGCTTGCCCAACACATTGCCCTCACAAGGGCTTCTCTTGTTCTCTTTGCAGCCGGAAGGACGCTTAGCCAAAACCGTTAAGCTGCCATAATGCGTTTCTATATTCTCCCCTTGGCCATGTTGGCGTCTTTCTCCTTCTCCGCATTTGGGCAGAACTTTGTGGAGCGACTCACCACCGCGAGCAACGTCCGGATGACTGTGACCAATATGGGTACGTTTGGCAATGCCTTCAGAGGATATAAAGATGGCAGCGGCAATCCATCGGGAGAATACCCCGCTGGATCGGGCACAGAACATCTTTTTGAATCGGGCATCTGGATTGGCGGTATAGATGGAAGTGGCACGGTCCGCGTGAGCACTTCTGCCTATGATGCTCCGCAAGGATATGCGCCAGGCCGAGGTGGTTTTGAATTTACCAATACCCTCGGCGGTATGCAGGAAATTTCTTCTTTGCGTGACAATCCTAATTTTCGACCAGAGGCTATTTCTCACCAAGACTTTAAGAGCAGCTTTACGGATGCCAATCTGCTAATTCCCGGTACCTCTATTCCGATCAGTGGGCATACCAATCCCATGGGCGTATCGGTTGAGATGGAAACCTATAATTGGAATTACCGGTTTTCAGACTTTTTTGTGATCGCCAATATGACGATTAAAAATGTTGGCCCAGAGACCTATGATGACTTGCATATTGCCCTTTGGGCAAACACCGTGGTGCGCAATGTGAATGCTACCCCTGCCGGGTCCGGTGGAGCGGCCTTTTATTCTCAGGGGGGAAATGGTTTCTTGGACAGCCTGCACATGGCCTATTGCTATGATGCCACAGGCGACGTCGGGCTAACCAACTCTTACATCGGTCAGAAATTCTTGGGAGCTGAAGACAAGACTGGATTCAAACATCCCGACATTTCTCCTGGCTTCAAGGGCCATTACAATGCATGGATCTTCAATAATTCAGGTCAAGCCTTGTTCTTTTTTCCAACATCCGATCCCCAGCGGTATGTGAAGATGACCGAAGGTCTCAACCAAAACCCCTGCTGGAATGATCCCACAGGCGTTGATTGTCAAAACGGGGTGGGTATGGACATTCAAGCATTACTCAACGCTAGTGGAAATCGTTCTGACCTCGTTAGTGTTGGCCCCTTCTCTGCCTTCGCGCCTGGTGATGAAATTACCTTGGCTTTTGCCTTTGTTTTGGGCAAAAAAGTAGATGACGGCCAACCCAACGCCGCCAATACCGCTGCACAAAAAGAACGCTTTATCGGCAACGCCCAGTGGGCCCAGGTTGCCTACAATGGCGAAGACATCAATTTTAACGGCATATTAGATGATGGCGAAGACCGAGATGGTGATGGGAAGATTACCCGCTTTATTCTCCCTAGTCCGCCTGATGCCCCCAGAATGCGCGCTGTACCAGGTGATCACCGCATTGACTTATTCTGGTCCAGAAATGCAGAAGAAAGCATAGACCCAATTACCCAGAAAAGGGATTTTGAAGGTTACCGCGTGTACCTCAGTCGGCTCGGCTTTGATGTACAGGGAAGTCAGAATCTTTCTGAAGATTTTGTCCGTGCTGCAGAATACGATATTGAGGGCAACGGATTGTTTTATGAAACTGGGATGGCAGATATTGCCCTGCCAGAACCTCTTTATTTTGCTGGAGATACCACGGCCTATCAATACCACTATGCCTTAGAAAACTTGCCTAATGGGTGGCAACATGCTGTGGCCATCACCGCATTTGACCAAGGGAATCCCGCCACCCAATTAGAATCCTTAGAGTCCAGCTTTTTGGCCAATGATGTGCGGGCTTTTGCAGGAACCCCGGCCAATCCGAGCATGAAAAACTACCCTCCCTTTGTGTATCCTAACCCTTATTATGCAGGGGCTGCATGGGAAGGTGTTTCAAACTTCCAAGAAGAAAGCCGTAAGCTCATCTTTGCCAATCTTCCGGGCGATTGTCGCATAACCATCAGCTCCCCTGCGGGAGATATCATGGACCAATTTGAGCACCATGCAGACTGGCGTGGAGAGGATATTCGTTGGTTTCAAACATTTGCTGGTGAAACCCCAACCGACCGTCAATTTTCTGGCGGTGAACACGCCTGGGATCTACTTACCGACCAAAGCCAAATTTTGGCAAGAGGCATCTACTTTTACGCCGTTGAAGACCTTGTTACAGGGGACTTTTATACCGGCCAATTCACCGTTTTAAAATGACCCATAACTCCCCTATCATGAAACAATTATTCACCTGGGCCCTCGCCCTTTCAGGCATGATGGCTTTCGGCCAAGGCCTGACATACACCTCTATCACGGATATTCAGTATGTTTCAGCTGCTGACCTTTCCGCGTGTAATGATACCTCCGCCTATCTGGGGGATACCGTGATGACCTATGGCATCGTCGTGACTCCTGGGGATGTGTCTGAAGTGGCGTCCGGCTCTGTGCAAGGGGGTCACCGCCCTTTCTTTTTCTTAGTTGACACGGTGGCACAAGGTGTAGCAGGTTCATTCCGCGGAATGGAATGCATGGGGGTGTATACCAATGCGCAAGGTCAACTATTGCCCTTACCCAACGTAGAATATTTACTCCCTGGTGATTTGGTGAAGTTTACGGGCCGTGTAGGCGCCTATAACAACGGCACCCAACTAGAAGCCATCGATGGAAATTCACTACAGGTCATTGGATCACGTCCTGCGCCTACCCCTGCGCAAATCACCGTGGGCGACCTCAATGATCCCCTACGTGTCAACATTCTTACCACGGGTGAGCCATGGGAAAATAGTTTTGTTGAGTTTAATAACGTGACCGTAACCGAGGTCATCCCCTTTTCTGGTAACCGAATTAGCTTTAATGTGGTCGACGGAAACGGAAACAAAATCAATGTTTCTGATCGCTTCTTGGCACAAAAGCTTCCTTCATGGCAGACCGTGAATCCATACTCTCCTCAATCAACTGGTTCTTTTATGACACCCGTTCCTGGAACCTTCTATTCTAGCCTGAAAGGTGTCGTTCGTCATGATGGCAATGGTTGCCTTGTGGGCTCTGGTTCACGCGGTTATGAATTAAATCCTTTTGATTCTACCCATTATGTGATTGCCTATGCCCCACCTTACATCGCCAACTTTGAGCGCGACCCTATGGTCCCAACACCCAACCAAACCGTAGACTTGGTTTGCAATATCACGGATTTTGACGGCAGCGTGGATTCTGTTTTTGTCTACCACACCGCAGATACTAGCTTGATGCCAACCCAGTTCATTAAAATGAATATGGCCCTGGCCTCAGGTTCAACGGATGAGTATGAGGCTGTACTCCCGAGCCAACTCCTCGGCACCTTGGTGCGTTACTACATCAAGGCCTGGGACAATGAAGGCAATGTCTCCTACTATCCCACCACCCCTGTTGGGCAAGTTCAACCCAATGTGGACTACTATACAGTCCGCGCCAATGGTGCGATCATCCAAGACATTCAATATTCATTAGCCAGTAACGGCAACTCTCCCTACAACACCCAAAACGTAACGGTCACTGGGGTTGTCACTGCCTCAACCAAGCAACATGACCTTGGCTTCTTGTATATTCAAGATGAAGGCGGGGGCCCTTGGAGTGGCATTTGGTGTGTCGGCTCAGGCATTACCCAATTCTTCCGTGAGGAAGAAGTTCAAGTAACCGGAACCGTAGAAGAATACTATGGTATGACCCGCCTCAATGTAGCCTCTATCAGCAAGACAGGTAACCGCATCATGCCCGTCGCATCCGTAGTCAATCCTTCTGACTCTGCCGAAAAATACGGCTATGCTTGGGAGCAATGGGAAGGTTGTTATGTGCGCCTTGAGGACCCTTCTCAGCAGCCCTTGGTTGTTGCACAAACCAACTTAGGCTTTGGCGATTATGCCGTCTCAAACACAGCCAATGCAGGCTATTGGAACCGTGCACTCGTTCTTGCGGGTCGCCAATCGGCCACCTCGTTTTCATCCCTCTTTGTTCAGTTGATCACCGATCCTATCTATGACACCCTGGATGGCATGATGGAGGTGAGTCCCATTGTCGTAAGCGACACCATGAGTATGACGGCTGTTGAGGGAATCTGCTTCTATGGTTTCAATAATTTCCGTGTTATCCCAAGAAACAATGATGACTTCATTGGCATCAATGTCACGTTGGATTCTACCGATTTGCCCCAGAGCAGCGTTGGCTTAACCCACCCCGAAGCATTGTCCCTCAGAGCCTATCCGAATCCAGCGAGCGACCTCCTCACTTTAGAGGCTCCTATTGGCAGCCAGTACACCCTTTGGGATGCTTTGGGTCGCCCCATGGCCTCTGGAAAAACACAGTTTGCTACCACCGACATTTCGACTACCTCTGTTTCACGTGGCGCCTATCTGCTCGAAGTACAATCCGGTGATCGTCGCCAAGTGGTGCGCATTATTTTAGTGGATTAAGGATCCTTCCCGCGGACATGTATCTTACCCAAGACTATGGCTATGTGCTCCATGCGTTCCGCAAGAACGCATGGAGTTCGGCTATATGGGTGGCGGGGCTTTTGATCTCAGGATGTGAACGTGGTGAAGCATTAGAAAATCAGGCACCCGATACACATCTGGCCGTAAAATCTATTGAACGCAGCGGCGCAGACCGACTCAATTCTAAGGTGCAAATGAGTTGGTATGGCACAGACATCGATGGGTACATCACAGGCTATGCCCTCTCTCTAGACAGTTTGAATTGGAAGCTTACCACTTCGCAGGATAGCACCTTTTTATTTAGTATTCCTGCGGGAAGTGACACAGCAGACATCACCCTGTATATCCGCGCCATTGACAATCAAGGGGCAGAAGACCCAAGCCCCGCCAAACTGGTTTTCCCGCTCAAAAACGCCCCGCCTGTGGCTGAGGTTGACCAAGAAAGTCAATCCTTAGGACAAGCCCTCGGGGTATTAACCTACCGCTGGACCGCAACGGATCCAGATGGCAATGAAAGTATTTCTGGCGCTGAAATCCGCTTTAACGGGGGCAATTGGATCCCCATTGATCCAAAGCAACCCATGCTCACGTTTGTCCTAGAACCCGATGCTGGGGGCGGGATGGGGACGACGGCATCCCTGTATTACGGCAACGCCCTTCAGCCTACAGCTAATGGCATAGAGGGATTGGTCGAAAACGCTGAGAACATTTTTCAGGTGCGTATTTCCGACATAGCCGGAGCGGTAAGTGCCGTTGACTCGGCATTGGCCGTCACCTTGGTTCGGCCCACATCGGACCTTTTGATGGTGAGTGGTCAAACGGCTGCGGTAACCGCGAGTTACCAAGGTTGGCTAGATTCTATTTCGGTTAGTTATGATATTCTTGACCTAAATGCCAACGGAGGTGAGTTGCGGCCCTACTATTGGAACCCCACTTTCCGACACATCCTCTCCCAGTATGACCGGGTGTTGGCCGTGACCAATTCCGACAATGCATTAGACCCGGTTTCAGGGACAACCCAACCCTTGTTAGCGCATATGGCTGCTGCTTTGCAGTCTTTTACAACCCAAGGGGGTAAGTTGATGACCAGCACCGCTTTTGGGCCGAACACAGACTTTACCCCCTACATCGGCGCTTTTCCAATGGATGGGATTGTCACCTCGTCTGGCCAAGTTCGGTTGGTGCCCGATTCTGCCTTAGTTCCCCAGGTGGCTGGCCTTTATCCTGATCTACACCCTGCAAGTATCGTTATCGGCATCAGTCCTTTAGTGGCTTCGGCAGATGCGCAGCCTTTTTATCGGGCGCAGCTGACCAAATTAAGTGGCTGGCAAGGGGATAATTTGGTTGCCGTACGGCGCGCATACCTCGGTAACAATATCCATATCAATGAAGTCTTCTTTTCGGTAGAACTTCATCGCGTCGCCTCAAGTAACCAAGCCATGCAAGACTTGCTGGAAGAAATTTTAGTGAATGACTTTGCCTGGTAAATCACGCCTTTGGACCCTCTTGTTCTTTGTGCTTAGCCTTTCAGGTTTTGCGCAAAAAACGGGTATACTTAAGGGGGTAGTGAAAGATGCCGAAACAGGTGAAACGCTACCCAACGTGGGCATTTCTGTAGTGGGTACCTACTTGACCGCTGTCACGGATTTTAATGGCCAATACCAGATCCCCAATGTTCCCGCAGGTGATTACAGCATCAAAATCCAGGTGCTTGGATATGGAACCCAGTTGATCAACGGCTTGCGCATTCCGGGCGGCAAAATTCTGGTTCGAAATATCCAATTGAGTGCTTCCGTAGACGTTTTGCAAACGGTGACCGTCCTTGGCCAACGTGCACAGGTGGATCTTGAATCAGCCAAAAGTGAACGGTCCATTACGGGCGAAGACATTGCGCAAATGAATGTCCGCTCCGTTGAGGAGGTCGTTTCGCTACAAGCAGGGGTGGCCAAAACCAATGACGGGATTCAAATTCGCGGTGCAAGGGTGTATGAAACGGAGTATCTAGTCGATGGCATCTCTGCACAGGATCCCCTCGCAGGAACGGGGTTTGGGGTTCGCGTTCAGTCTTCTGCAATTCAAAGTGTCAAGGTGACAACAGGGGGTGCCTCTGCAGAATTTGGCGGAGGTTCTTCCGGGGTAATCAGTACCAAGATTCGCGAAGGAGGAGACCGATTAGAAGTTTCAGGAAGAATTACCCGTGATTACCTCAATCCCAATAACACGCGTCCATCAACAAGCTTCAATACTGACCAAGCGGAACTGAATATTTCTTTCCCTATTCCGGGAACGAAGAACAAAGTGACGCTCTTTAATTCTGCCACGGCAGACATCACGGATGATTACTTCCCAAACGTGGCAACCCAACTGCAATCATCGCTCTTTCCCGAGTATCCAACCCAGTGGGCCCCGCGACAAAGCAATAGCTGGACCCATACAGCCAAACTTGGTTGGCAGTTACGCAGAGGCACCAAACTCACCATCACCAATCAGCATTCGCTGAACATCAACCAAAATTCACGTACCCTGCAAATTGTTGGTTTTGATGCCATCCTAGCCCCTGGATACCAATATGCGCGGAGCAAAAATTTGGATAATGCGGCAACCTACACGCACCATAGCAACCTTTCCGCCCTCAATCTAACGCATATAATCAACCCCAAAGTGGGATTGACCCTAAGCGTGGGCAGAATGTTTACAAACCTTCGGGCAGATGCCAATGGCAGGCCGTTCCGCAGCGCAACAGTCGATGCCATTTTGGATGAGGACAATATTGCCTCCTACCCGCTCGATGTGTTTAATCCCTATGACCCTAGCGGCATTTTTTACATCCGACCTGGGGATGGGCTTGTCAATAATGGAGGGATCACCAGCACGTGGCACGACCACTATGCACAGGAATACACGTTGCGTGGAAAAATCAATTATTATCCCGGAACCGTCCATCAAGTAGTCACCGGTTGGGAACATCAGTGGAATGAATACCAATGGGTAGACGTAACCGCCCCTTGGGTGGGCGCACCCATTCAGATCAATGACAGCCTCAGTACCCCCAGCATTTCGATTGGATCCAGTAATGACATTTGGAAGGTGAATCCCCAGAAGGGGGGGCTTTTTGTAGAAGACCAAATCAACTACAAGGGCATCCAGGCTAGCCTTGGACTACGCTTTAATTATTGGGCGCCGGGCACCTTTGCGGATCGAGCCATTGCAGACTCCACTGCGCCTGTTATTCCGGCCATTCGCAGTGACTACATGGACAAGACGCTCGCGCTTGGAGGCTTGCGCTGGAAGGCTCGCCTTTTGCCTAGAATCAATGTCTCCTTCCCGGTCACCCCAAACAACGTATTGTACTTTAACTACGGACATAGCATGCGTCTACCGCATCCACGCTTCTTATATGCGGGTCTAGACCCCGTTTACCAAGACCGAAGCTTTTTGAGCTTCTTGGGCAATCCTGACTTGGATCCTGAGGTTAATGTCGCCTATGAAGTGGGCTATAAAGCTGCACTAAACCGCGACCTCGGCATCACCGTCGGGGCCTATAACAACAACCGCTTTGACTACATCGTTTCACGTCGCGTCATCGTTAAAGACCAAACGGGACGTCCGGTCACCAAGACCATGTACATCAACCAGGATTACGCCAAAATTCAGGGTCTAGAACTTGGGGTCGATTACCGTTTTGCCCGTTACTTCCGCCTCTTTGGCAACGGAAGCTTCCAAGTGGCACGTGGTAAATCCAACTCCGCACGCGAGTCTGCCTTGCAAATTGAACAAAATGGAGAGGTCTCGCTAACCCGCGAAAATTTCTTGGCCTGGGACCGGCCTTGGAGTACCAACTGGGGGCTTTTCTTTAGTGCAGACAGCACCTTCCGCATAGGTCGATTATCCTTAGCCGGTTTGAGTGGTTATCTACAGTACAATGCCTCTTCTGGTTACCGCTACACCCCGTATGAATATACAGGAGTGAATGATTTAGGTCGCCCCCAATACCGCCCTTTAATTGACCAGTACCTCTCAGCCAAAGCACAATCTTGGCATAATTGGGACAGCAAATGGTCCTATACCCTCGCGCGCGGAGCTTTTTCACGCGGTATCACCCTGTCAGTAGAAGTAAAAAACCTCTTTAACCGGAAAAATGCACAAATCATCAACCCCATTACGGGACGTGCTTATGCGTATGGCGATGATGTGCCCAATGAATGGCGTGATCCGCGACCTGAATTCAACGGCCCCCAAGAAAGTGGTCTGGACCCGCGCGATCCGTCAAGGTATCAAGCCCCCCGTCAAATCTTTTATGGCATCACGTTTAAGCTATGAAGATGCGCCTCCTCCTATGTGCGCTGTGTAGCGGGATGGTCCTTCCTGCTTCGGGGCAATTGTTGCCCTCTTATGGCGGCGAACGCGCTGGGCAATCCGCCTTTTCTTTCTTGAAAAACGATCTAAACGTTCGGTCCGCCGGCATGGCGGGGGCCTCCGTGGCATTAGCTGGAGATGCCTATTCCATGGGCCAAAATCCCGCCGGCATGGCGTCATTAAAACAAGGCTCCTTCGCCTTGAGTCAACTTGGACTGAGTGGCGGAACACAACAATTTGGGTTATTTGTCACGGCACCTAGAAAAGGAAGAGATGCCGCTTGGGGCTTAGCTATTCAACACCTACAAACGCCCGGATTTTCTGAACGTACAGAGTTTCAACCGGGCGGAACGGGGTATCAACTTTACAGTACGCAAAGTGCTGTAGGCCTTAGCTATGCGCAGCGATTGAGCGAGCAATTCCAATTAGGCCTCACGTTAAAGGGCATAGGCGAAGTGTATACCACAGGAAGCCAAACGGGCGCCTACAGTGCCTACACAGCAGCGGCAGATGTAGGCTTTTTGTATACCACAGACGTAAAGGACTTGCGCTTTGCCGTAGTTCTCCGGAATTTTGGAGGATCTTCTGCATTAACGGGGGCGTATCAAGCCGTTGGATTTAACCGAAGCCCACTTGAAGGCCTAGAATCCAACACCCTCCCGACAGAATTTGCCATGGGCCTGAGTGTCATTCCTTGGAAGCAAGGCACACAGCACATTGTACTTGCTGTCCAGCTGGTCCACCCTAATGACAATGCCGAAAACTATCGTATCGGCCTTGAATATCAAATGAATCCTCGTCTCCATATGCGGCTTGGAAGTCGCCTCAATCAACGCGGTCAGACCTGGCCTATGGGGGGGCTTTCCTATGATGGCGGTCAACTTGGCGCCTATGGCATTCGAGTAGATATGGCAGTGCAACGCACGGATGCCCTCGGGTGGCGCAATACGCTTGGCCTCGTCTTCAAACATTATCCACGGAAGCCATGAAAAATATCTTCGCCTTTATT
>LICG01000001.1 GCA_001438205.1 Cryomorphaceae bacterium BACL7 MAG-120322-bin74 | reverse complement strand
TCAGGTTATAGACGGTCCGGTCATCCCCTTTGAGGTATACGCCCGCATAAAGAATGTCCTTGCCAACAAATTTTTTGGCATCCACCTTAGTGACCAGGAGCGTCCCATTATTGCGAATCACCAGGATATCATCCATGTCTGAACAGTCACAAACAAACTCGTCACGCTTGAGGCCTGTTCCCATAAAACCTTCTTCGCGATTGATATAGAGCTTTACGTTGGCCATGGCCACCTTCGCAGCGACAACCGTATCAAAGCTTCGAATCTCCGTACGGCGCTCACGCCCCGCAGCATATTTCTTTTTGAGGTTTCTAAAGTACTCTACAGCGTAGTCAATCAAGGTCTCCAAATAATGCTTGATTTCGGCGATTTTCCCTTCCAATGAGGCCAATTGATCATCTGCCTTATCTGCATCAAATTTGGAAATTCGTTTGATTTTAATTTCCGTCAGGCGAACCAGATCCTCTTCGGTTACTTCACGTAAGAGATGCCCTACATGTGGTTTCAGGCCTTCCCAAATGTTCTCCAAAACTTGTTCCCATGTCTCCGCCTCCTCGATGTCACGATAAATGCGCTCTTGGATAAAGATCTTTTCTATGCTGGCAAAATGCCACTGTTCCTGAAATTCACTCAACTGAATTCCCAACTCGGCACGCAGCAGATCTACGGTGTGTTCAGTGGATTGTTTGAGCAATTCTGATACACCCGTAAAAAGGGGGCGGTCATTCTCAATGACACAGCATAAAGGTGAAATGGCCGTTTCACAAGCGGTAAATGCATAGAGTGCATCGACCGTCTGATCGGGCGAAATTCCCGGGACCAGATGAAGCAAAATCTCCACATGCTCGGCGGTATTATCCTCGATTTTCTTGATTTTTATCTTTCCACGGTCATTGGCCTTAATAATGGAATCAATCAAACTTGTCGTCGTTGTCCCAAAAGGGATTTCGGTGATCACCAAAGTCTTTTTGTCTTCGACAGAAATCTTTGCGCGAACCCGAACACGGCCTCCCCTTTCCCCATCATTGTATTGTGAAAAATCTGCAATACCCCCAGTAGGAAAATCCGGGTATATTTCCACCTTTCTGCCCCGAAGATGGGCAATGGACGCATCAATAAGCTCCACAAAATTATGGGGCAATACTTTTGTGCTCAGACCTACCGCAATACCTTCTACCCCTTGCGCGAGGAGTAATGGGAATTTTACGGGTAAAGCAACGGGCTCACGACCACGGCTATCATAACTTGATTGCCACTCGGTGATTTTCGCATTGAACCCTACCTCTAAAGCAAATTTGCTCAAGCGTGCTTCAATATACCTTGGGGCCGCTGCACTGTCTCCGGTATAAATATTTCCCCAGTTTCCTTGGGTCTCTACCAAAATATTCTTCTGACCCAATTGTACCAACGCATCCCCAATAGAGGCATCACCATGCGGGTGGTACTTCATGGTTTGCCCAATGACATTGGCAACCTTATGAAAGCGCCCATCATCCATTTCTTTGAGGGCATGCATCAGGCGACGCTGTACCGGCTTCAGGCCATCCATTAAAGCGGGAACTGCCCTTTCAAGAATGACATAGGAGGCATACTCTAAAAAGTACTCCCGGTACATCCCGCGGACCCGCGACTCAACTGGACGTTCCTCCGTGGAAGCATCGACTTCTTGGGGCGTCAATTGACCCTCCTGGTCCTGAGGCCCCTCAGCGTCCTGTAGCGAAAGATCTTCATCCATGGTCTACCAAGTCTTTTTCCACCTTGAGGTGATCAATGATAAATTCTTGACGTTCCGGTGTGTTTTTCCCCATGTAATATTCCAACAAGGCATCAATTTGTTCTTTTCCCAACATTACAGGCTCTAAGCGGATATTCTCGCCAATGAACATTTTAAATTCTCCAGGCGATATCTCACCTAAGCCCTTGAATCGGGTGATTTCTGGTTTGGTTCCTAATGCCACCATAGCAGACTGCTTTTCAGACTCATCATAGCAATAGATGGTCCTTTGCTTATTCCGAACCCGGAATAAAGGCGTCTGCAAAATGTATAAGTGCCCTTCGCGCACCAACTCGGGGAAGAATTGTAAAAAGAAGGTGATCAAGAGCAGGCGAATGTGCATTCCATCCACATCCGCATCGGTTGCCACGACCACGTTATTGTAGCGCAGTTCTTCTAAGCCATCCTCAATATTGAGGGCCGACTGCAACAGATTAAATTCCTCATTTTCATACACGACCTTCTTGGTTAGACCATAGCAGTTTAATGGCTTTCCTTTTAGGCTAAAAACGGCTTGCGTCTGCACATCACGAGATGCCGTGATAGAACCCGAAGCAGAATCACCTTCTGTAATAAACAAAGTAGTTTCTAACCGACGCTCATGCTTGATGTCGTTGTAATGCACCTTACAATCACGTAATTTCTTGTTGTGGAGGTTGGCCTTTTTGGCCCTTTCTCTCGCAAGTTTTTGAATGCCCGAAAGTTCTTTTCTTTCGCGTTCAGCGCGCAAAATCTTTCGCTGAATAGCCTCTGCTACCGTAGCATTTCGGTGCAAGAAATTGTCTAGCTCCGTTTGCAGAAAATTTAAAATAAACGTCCGAACTGTTGGGCCTTCAGGCCCCATGTCGTTGCTCCCCAACTTGGTTTTAGTCTGTGACTCAAAAACAGGCTCTATGACTTTGATTGAAATAGCGCCAATGACACTCTGACGGATGTCCGAAGCGTCATATTGCTTTCCAAAATGTTGACGAATAGATGAAACTAGCGCTTCACGAAAGGCACTCTGATGGGTCCCCCCTTGAGTGGTATGTTGACCGTTGACAAAGCTATAATACTGCTCACTTTGCGAACGCTCCGCATGCGTCAAGGCCACTTCTATGTCTTCCCCACGCAAATGGATGATATCGTGCATCACCTCGCCCGAAAGGTTGTTGGCCAACAAATCTTTTAAACCATTTTCAGAAAAATACTTTTCTCCGTTTAGGTGAATGGTTAATCCAGGATTGAGATAGGCATAATTCCATACCAAACGCTCCAAATATTCCATTTGGTAGCGATAGTTCACAAAGATGTTGGCATCTGGCGTAAAGACGACTTTGGTGCCTTTGCGCGCAGAACTTTCCTCCAGTCCTGACTCTTCGACCAGAATTCCTTGCTCAAAACGCGCTGACTTGGTTTGGGCATCTCGGAAGGCTTGCACATAAAAGGAAGAGGACAAGGCATTGACTGCCTTGGTACCCACGCCGTTTAGACCCACGGACTTTTTGAAGGCCTTAGAATCATATTTGGCCCCAGTGTTCATCTTGGAGACCACGTCCACCAATTTTCCTAACGGAATGCCGCGCCCATAGTCCCGCACGGTGACCACGCCTTCTTTCACTTCTATGTCAATATGCCTGCCGCCCCCCATGACAAACTCATCAATCGAGTTGTCCACGACCTCCTTAACAAGGATATAAATGCCATCATCTGCGGAAGAGCCATCCCCCAATTTACCAATGTACATGCCCGGGCGGAGACGGATGTGCTCCTGCCATTCGAGACTTCGAATGTTGTCTTCGGTATACTGGGTCGTTTCAGCCATGGGGAATGTGCGAATCTACACATTAACACCCTTTTTACCCGGTCATAACAGCCAAATTTATCCTATTCTCAAAGGAAGTTTTTAACAATTCCTCCCTTTGTGGGTGCGGTTTTAGACGTTAAAACGGAAATGCATTACATCCCCGTCCTTTACTCGATACTCTTTGCCTTCCACGCGCATCTTCCCTGCCTCTTTCACGGCAGCTTCAGATTTATAATGGATATAGTCTTGATATGCAATGACTTCTGCCCGAATAAATCCTTTCTCAAAGTCGCTGTGGATCACACCCGCCGCTTGCGGTCCGGTAAAACCTTCTTCAATGGTCCACGCACGTACTTCCTTTACCCCTGCGGTAAAATAGGTTGATAGCTTTAACAACGAATATGCGGCGCGAATCACACGATTCACTCCAGGTTCTTCCAAACCTAAATCATCCAAAAACATTTGGCGCTCTTCGTAGCTATCTAGCTCAATGATATCCGATTCGGTCGCAACGGCAAGGTGCATGACGCCTGCGCCCTCTTCAGCTGCCATGGCTTCAATCTGTCGGACATAATCATTGCCATCTTTGGCCGCCGCTTCGTCCACATTGCACACGTACAAAACAGGTTTATCGGTGAGTAATTGATACTCTTCGATCCAGGCTTGCTCTTCCTCTGAACGCTCAAATGAACGTACGGATTTGCCTTGCTCTAGATGTTTTATAAGACGGTCCCCCATCTCAACCTCTCGTACGGCCTCTTTGGCGCCTGTCTTAGCAGACTTTCGAACCTTATCTATCTTCTTTTCTAAAGACTCTAAGTCTTTGAGCTGCAATTCAAAATCTACGGTTTCCTTGTCGCGCAAAGGATGAATGTTACCATCCACATGCACAATATTGGGGTTGTCAAAACAGCGTAAAACGTGCAGAATGGCGTTGCATTCTCGAATATTTCCCAAGAACATATTGCCAAGGCCTTCACCCTTGCTGGCCCCTTTGACCAATCCCGCAATATCCACAATTTCGACGGTTGCCGGGACTACGCGCTCAGGATTGACAATGGCCTCCAAAGCTTGAAGCCGCGGATCGGGCACGTTGACCGTGCCAATGTTGGGTTCAATGGTGCAAAAAGGGAAATTGGCCGCTTGCGCCTTCGCGTTGCTCAAGCAGTTAAATAGGGTGGATTTGCCTACGTTGGGCAGGCCGACGATACCGCACTTCATATTTGTAGAATTTCGGGCAAAGGTACTCCTTGAAAGACCTTACTTTTGTTCTCGATAACCTACTAACGCCTTCTCTTCATGGCTGCCCATATCCAAGACATCCCTTCTCAAGTCCGCCGCGACATTTTACGTATGGTACATGCAGTTCAATCCGGCCACCCTGGAGGTTCTATGGGATGTACAGAGTTTTTTGTCGCCCTATACTTTGATGTTTTGCGCCACAACCCGAGGCCTTTCAATATGGATGGACCAGGGGAAGACCTATTTTTCCTTTCTAACGGCCATATTAGTCCTGTTTTCTACTCAGTTTTGGCCCGAAGCGGTTATTTCTCCATTGACGAGCTGAAAACTTTTCGCAAGCTGAACTCGCGACTTCAAGGACATCCAACCACCCATGAAGGACTACCTGGCGTGCGCATCGCTTCTGGTTCACTGGGGCAAGGTTTGAGTGTGGCAGTTGGGGCAGCGCAGGCAAAAAAACTTGTGGGAGATGACCGACTGATTTTTACGCTTCATGGTGACGGCGAATTACAAGAAGGGCAAATTTGGGAAGCTGCGCTCTATGCGGGTGCCAAAAAAGTAGACAACCTCATTAGCACCATTGATGCCAATGGACAGCAAATTGACGGCTCCACCGATGATGTCATGCCCATGGGGGATATCGGCGCCAAGTTTGCAGCATTTGGCTGGGACGTGATGCATATTGAAAATGGAAATGATTTGGAAGCCATCCGTCATGGATTGCGCACAGCTATCTCAAAAACCGGCCATGGCAAACCCATTTGCATCGTCATGCGCACCGCGATGGGCTACGGCGTTGATTTTATGGCCGGCACACACAAATGGCATGGCATTGCCCCAAGCGATGATCAATTGACCGCTGCGCTAGCCCAATTGCCCGAAACCTTAGGCGACTACCCTGCCTAATGAAATACCTGGTCCTCCTCGCTTTTTGTCTTCCGTTCGGGCTCTTTGCACAAACGGACCCCAACGAGCCTGCGCCTACGACCAGCCGTATCCTTTTTATTTTGGATGCGTCCAACTCGATGTATGGTCGATGGGAGGAAGGAACCAAAATGGAAATTGCCCAACGCTTGATGACCGAGATGCTTGATAGCTTAGCGCAAGTAACCAATCCTAGCTTTCAGTTGGCCCTGCGAGTATACGGCCATCAGAAGCCTGTACCCCCGCAAGACTGTAATGACACCAAATTGGAAGTGGGATTTTCTTACAACAATTTGGGCCGAATAAAGCAAGTCATTCGTGGTTTACGGCCAATGGGGACCACGCCTATCGCCCGCTCCATTTTGCGCGCCGACAAAGATTTTCCGGTAGACTGCCCCACTGGGCACTGCCGTGACATCATCATTTTGATTACTGATGGGGTGGAAGCATGCGACGAAGATCCATGTGAAGCCAGCGCCATTCTTCAAAAGAACGGGCGCATTCTAAAACCCTTCGTCATTGGTGTGGGATTAGACAAAGAAGTATTGAAGGCCTTTGACTGTGTCGGAACCTATTTTGATGCCTCTAACGAGAAGACGTTTCAAAAAGCACTCGACTTTATCGTGACCCAAGCGCTAGACAACACCACAGGCCAGATCAATTTGATTGATGTAAAAAATCAGCCTTCTGAAACCAACTTACCTATCCTACTTCGCAATCATGCAAGTGGTAAAGTAGACCGAAGTATTATTCACACGCTCAACTACCAGAATCAGCCAGACACCCTTTTAGTAGACCCCATCGTCGAGTATGAAGGGACGGTCTTTACGATCCCGCCCCAACCGATCCGTCCTACCCAGATGTATGCGGGAAAACACAACCACATGGGCGCGGATGTAGTTCTAGGCAAACTGCAATTGGTGATGCCTGGCCTCAAACTTTCTCAAACACCGCCTTTGGCCGTCATTCGAACGCCTTTGGATAACCATGGGGGGGGTAAAGACATCCTTCATGTTCAGTCCTTTAATACAACAGAACGCTATATCGCAGGCACGTACGCCATAGACGTCCTCACTTTGCCGCGTATTCATATGAATATCAAGGTGGAGCCTAACAAGGTGCAAACCTTAACCATTCCACCTTCTGGTGAGGTCACGATCCAACTAAAATCACCTGGATTTGGAGCCATTTTTGCCATTGAAGGGGACGCCTGGACGTGGGTGACCCATCTGGATGAAACATCTACACGCCAACAATTGACCTTGCAACCCGGGAGCTATCGGGTGGTCTATCGACCCCGAACCGCGCAGCAAACCACCTACTCAAAAACACAATCCTTCACCATATCTCCAGGAAGCTCAACCCTGGTGCGAATACTCTAACTCCATCTCATGCATCCCTACACAGACTCAGGCAGCAAAGACACCCGTTCAGGATTTGGCGAAGGCCTCCTACATTTAGGCAAGACAAACCCCCAGGTGGTAGCCTTATGTGCAGACCTCACGGGCTCACTCAAAATGGATGCCTTCGCGGCTGAATTCCCGGAACGCTTTTTTCAAACGGGTATTGCCGAAGCACATATGATTGGAATGGCCGCAGGCTTGACCATTGGTGGCAAGATTCCGTTTACGGGAACCTTTGCCAATTTTAGCACGGGCCGCGTCTATGACCAAATTCGTCAAAGTGTGGCCTATTCTGGGAAAAATGTAAAAATCTGCGCCTCGCACGCAGGTCTCACTCTAGGGGAAGATGGGGCAACCCACCAAATTCTCGAGGACATTGGATTAATGAAAATGCTTCCTGGCATGACGGTGATCTCTCCCTGTGACTTCAATCAAACAAAAGCGGCTACCATGGCTATAGCAGCGCATAACGGCCCTGTGTATTTGCGTTTTGGAAGACCTAAAGTTCCCAATTTCACTTCACCTGACGCGCCTTTTGTCATTGGAAAAGCCGATGTCCTTACAACGGGCAAAGACGTTACTATCTGCGCCTATGGCCATCTTGTCTGGGAAGCCCTTAAAGCGGCAGATGCCCTTGAGGCAAAAGGCATTCATGCGGAGGTCATCAACTTTGCCACCATCAAGCCTTTAGATATCCAAACCCTTTTGGCATCAGTAAGAAAAACGGGACGTGTCGTTACCGCCGAAGAACACCAGCGCAATGGAGGTCTCGGCGATGCCATCGGGCAAGTTTTGGCCATGCATTACCCTACCCCCATGGAAATGGTTGCGGTGAATGATTCCTTTGGCGAAAGTGGCACCCCTGCAGAGCTATTAACCAAGTATGGCCTTGATGCTGCCAACATTGAAGCGGCTGCCGACAGGGTATTACTCCGTTAAACCAACTATGCTAATGGGCGTCTAACCTTCATGCAGCAGCCAACGGAAAAAGAAATTTATACAGCCTGGTCGGAGCAATCTTACGACCAGGCTTTTTCTTTGTTAGCAACAGCCTATGCATCCATCATGTATCGCACGGCGTTGCGCATCGTTTTAGAACACACCTTGGCGCAAGACGTTGTTCAAGATGCCTCCTTAAAGATCTGGAGGGCGATGCCGACCTTTAAAGGGAAAAGCACCTTTAGCACCTGGACTTACCGAATTGTCGTGAATGAAAGCCTGAGTGCCTTGCGTAAAAAGCGCGCACCTAATGTAGATATTTCCCAAATGGATATAGGGGTGCCCGACAGTCCCTATTATTCGCCCGATGATATCCTCAATGCGCTCCATCAAGCTGTTAGCCAGCTGCCAGAAAAGCAGCGTATCACCTTCCAATTACGCTATTTCGATGAGAAACCCTACGCTGAAATCGCTGAAATTTTGGGCACTTCTATTGGGGGCCTTAAAGCTAATTACCACCTTGCGCGGGAAAAAGTGAAAATGCATGTTCAAGCATTAAACCCTTCATCCTCCTTCGCGTCAAAACAAATAGTATGAAAGACGGCATCCATCTTCCACCTGAGGCCCACAGTGCACTCGTTTCCCTCATGGATCAAGCCCGCTTGCGACCGATCCAAAAAAAGAGGTCACTTTGGCCCTGGCTTGGGTCTGCTGCCGCGGCCGTAACCGTCCTCATGATGCTTAGGCCGTCAGCGGAGATCACCCCTAGCACACCAGAACCTTTAGACCTATCAGATGAATTGATATGGGAAGCCTTTACCTCAGGCTATCTAGAATTGTCTCCAGAAGAAGCCCTTCAACTCTTCCCAGAAGAAGAATGGGATGAATTGCTCGCAAATTTTTAACTAGAATATTTTGACTATGAAACAAACATTTTATTGCATTACGGCCATGTTCTTCACCATGACAGTTTTTGCCCAACGTGGCGAAGATATCCAAGAAAGAATAGAGGTCGCAAAAATTGGTTTTATCTCAAAAGAAGTTGCGCTAACAACCGCGGAAGCACAAATATTTTGGCCGTTGTACAATGAATACCAAGAGGCGTTGCGCAAGACAGACAAACCAAACTTCATGGAACCAAGGAAAAACAAAGAAGCGTCTGAAAAGATGACAGATGAAGAAGCGCTCGCTATGCTTCAAAAAATGGAAGCCATGGCAGAAAAACGGGAGGCCATCCGGAAGAAATATCAAGCCAAATTTTTAACCGTTTTACCCCCAAGAAAAGTCCTCGCCTTTTACCATGCTGAACATGCGTTCCAACGTCATCTCACAGAGCGGCTGCAAGAAAGAAATGATGCAGAGAAAAGGCCACAAGGGCCAGGTCGAGCCGGACAGCGCCCCCTTGGGCGACCACTCCCTCCCCCTCCTTCGATGGACTAAAGCTGGAAACTTTCAATGAGTGAATTCTGCAGAACTGGAGGGAGTATAACCTTTGGGGCTTTCTTACCTTCGCTGTATGGATCTGCGGCAACTCTTTCTTCGGCATATTGCTCCTACTTCAGAAGAGCCGCTTGCTTTAGCATTTGAGCGCGCCGAAGGGGTCTATATCTATGATATGGAAGGAAGGGCTTATATGGACCTTATTTCAGGTATTGGGGTGTCGAATATTGGGCACAGTCACCCACGCGTGGTTGAAGCTGTTCAAAAACAAGCCAGCACGTATATGCACCTCATGGTATACGGAGAATATGTGCAACAGCCGCAAGTGGGCTATGCACATGCATTGACTAAAGCACTAGATCCATCTCTCAACTGTGTGTATTGGGGAAACTCGGGTGCAGAAGCCATTGAAGGCGCATTTAAGCTAGCGAAAAGATCCACGGGACGAACGGAAATTTGTTCTTTCCAAGGGAGTTATCACGGCTCTACCCATGGTGCCTTGTCCGCCATGGGCAATGAACATTTTAAACGCGCCTATCGCCCACTTCTGCCAGATCACCGAATAATGCCCTGGGCCGATTTTGATAGCCTTGAACAAATTACCGAGCGCACAGCTGCCGTGGTAGTAGAATGTATTCAGGCAGAATCTGGGTACAAAGTAGTTCCCCCCACTTTTTTACAAGCATTACGGGATAGATGTCGTCAAACAGGTGCTTTGCTCATTATCGATGAAATTCAAACGGGATTTGGCAGAACTGGACATCTTTTTGCGCACCAAAAAGCGGGCATCGTACCAGACATTCTTTGTCTAGGTAAAGCCCTCGGTGGGGGAATGCCCTTGGGCGCCTTCATCTCCAGCCAAGAACGGATGCAGACACTGGCCACCAACCCTATGTTAGGCCATCTAACCACCTTTGGGGGACATCCTGTCAGTTGCGCAGCGGGCTGGGCATCACTAGAAGTCCTGCAAGAATCAAACTGGCTTACAGAAGTTACACAAAAAGAAGCCTTCCTTCACACGCAACTCGGCCCATACAGTTACACAGGTCAACTCTCTGGCCTTGGATTGCTCCTGGCTCTCCCACTCGGTTCTTTTGAGCGTGTACTCGCTGTACAAAAGGACCTGATACAAGAAGGTTACCTGACGGATTGGTTTCTTTTTGAAAATAATGCCCTACGCCTAGCGCCTCCACTCTCCATCACACTAGAAGAACTTTCTAGTGCATGCACGGCGATCATCAAAGCCATAAAACAAACGCTATGACACCCTCCTCCAACAAAGAAAAACTCGTGAAGGGAGTCACCTTCTTATCTATTGCCTTCCCCTTTTTATTTGCTGGGCCAGCATTCTATTATTGGGTAGGCGCACCAGCACTTAGAGTAGGCAATTGGGGATGGGCCGCCTTTATTGTCATCATGATGTTTGTCGCTGTTGGACTTGTTGTTCGAGGCATCGCCTTAGTTTTAGATGGTTTTTTTGACCACCACTAAGGCAAATGACAGAACATAAAAAAAGCCGCCCCAATGGGGCGGCTTTTTACTTTTATGCTTGTCCCGTCGTACCCCCAAACTGTATGGGGATTTGGGGTTGCTCAGATTCTTCAATAGGCCCATGGGCCGCTTCAAAACGCTGCACATTCTCTTCCATGGCTTTGATCAACCTTTTCGCATGTTGCGGAGTTAGGATGACACGTGCTTTCACACGTGCTTTCGGAAGGCCTGGCATCAATTGAATAAAATCCAGCACAAACTCAGAAGGAGAGTGGTTGATCACGGCCAAGTTGCTATAGACCCCATCAGCCATTTCTGGTGATAGTTCAATTTGCATTTGGTTTTCGTTCTCTGTACTCATCTTACCTATTATTCAGCAGGTTCAACATCGACCGTCTTTCGGGTCATCATTTGATCGTATTCGTCTTGGCTGCCCACCACCGAAGAATAATAGCGCTTCAAGCCTGTACCCGCAGGAATGCGGTGACCTACGATGACATTTTCCTTCAGCCCTTCCAAGGTGTCAACTTTCGCCGCAATAGCCGCTTCATTCAATACTTTGGTGGTCTCCTGGAACGATGCAGCTGAAACCCATGACTTTGTTTGCAATGAAGCACGCGTAATTCCTTGAAGAATCAACTTCGCCGTTGCACCTTGTGCATCACGCGCCTCAACCATTGCTTTATCTGAGCGCTTCAATAAGGAATTCTCATCACGTAGGCGGCGTGAAGACACCATCATACCTACTTTTAAAGTCTCACTGTCTCCTGATTCAACTACAACTTTCTTGTCAAAGATGCGGTCGTTCTCATTGATAAAGTCAATGGTATGCTCCAAGTGGCCTTCCAAGAAAGAGGTGTCCCCTCCATCTACAATTTCCACTTTGCGCATCATCTGACGAACAATCACTTCAAAGTGTTTGTCATTGATCTTTACACCCTGCAAACGATAGACTTCTTGAATCTCATTGACCAAGTACTCCTGAACGGCTGTAGGTCCTTGAATTGCCAAGATGTCTGCTGGGGTAATCGCCCCGTCACTTAGCGGTGAACCTGCGCGTACAAAGTCATTCTCTTGAACCAAGATCTGCTTGGAAAGATTGATCAAATACTTGCGTTGCTCACCTGTACGGCTTTCGATCATGATTTCGCGATTACCACGCTTGATCTTACCATAAGAGACCGTGCCATCAATTTCTGCCACGACGGCTGGGTTAGATGGATTACGTGCTTCAAAGAGTTCCGTTACACGGGGTAGTCCACCCGTAATGTCACCGGATTTCGCGCCTTTTCTAGGGATCTTGACCAAGACTTTACCCGCCTTGATTGCCTCGCCTTCGTCCACCATCAAGTGTGCACCTACGGGTAACGTATAATGCTTGATTTCATTTCCTTTCTTGTCCACAACCTGAAGCATCGGTACGAGCTTCTTGTTACGACTCTCAGAAATAACCTTGTCTTGGAAACCTGTCTGTTCGTCAATCTCAACTTTATAGGTAACACCTTGAACGATGTCCATGTAGGCAATTTTACCCGCGTGCTCAGAAATAATAACCGCGTTGTAAGGATCCCATGTACAAATGACATCGCCTTTTTTCACCTTGGAGCCACCCTTGATCAACAAAGTTGAACCGTAAGGAATATTACCTGTCATGATCGAGATACCGGTTTTGGCATCTACGATCCGCATTTCACCTGTACGGCCAATGACAATCTCAGATTTTTCTCCGTCTACAACATCACTCGTAACAGTACGAACTTCTTCATACTCAAGGATACCATCGAACTTAGCCATCAAACTGCTAACCTCAGATACGTTACCCGCGGTACCACCCACGTGGAAGGTTCGCAAGGTTAACTGAGTACCAGGTTCACCAATGGACTGTGCGGCAATAACACCTACAGCCTCACCCGCTTGTACACCTTTTGCCGTAGCAAGGTTTCGGCCGTAGCACTTGGCACAAATACCGCGCTTGCACTCACACGTAAGCGGTGAACGCACCTCTACTGACTCAACTGGACTTTCATTGATTTTGGTAGCCACGATATCAGAAATCATTTCACCTGATTTTACGTACACCTCGCCGGTCAAAGGATCAATGACATCTGCCAATGAAACACGACCAGCAATACGATCTTTCAAGCTTTCAACAACTTCTTCGTTTTTGCGCAATGCATGGATTTCGAGGCCACGCAAAGTGCCACAATCCACTTCATTCACAATAACGTCCTGTGCTACGTCATGCAAACGACGTGTCAAGTAACCCGCATCCGCCGTCTTCAAAGCCGTATCTGCAAGACCCTTACGGGCACCGTGGGTAGAAATGAAGTACTCCAAGATGGACAGGCCTTCCTTAAAGTTGGAGATAATCGGGTTTTCAATAATCTCCCCTCCGCTGGATCCAGATTTCTGAGGCTTCGCCATCAGACCACGCATACCAGAGAGCTGACGAATCTGCTCCTTAGATCCACGTGCTCCAGAATCCAACATCATGTAGATAGGATTGAAACCTTGACGATCCGTGATCAACTGATTCATTGCCGCTTGTGTCAAACGCGCATTGGCGTTCGTCCAAACATCAATAACTTGATTGTAACGCTCATTGTTGGTGATCAGACCCATGTTATAGTTCATGAGAATCGATTCAACTTCCGCGTTGGCACCATCAATCAAGTTCGTCTTGATTTCAGGCACTTGGATATCACCTAAAGAAAAAGACAAACCTCCACGGAATGCGTTGGTATACCCTAGATCTTTCATATCATCCAAGAATTTGGCGGTACGAGGAACATCGGTGCGCGTCAAAATACGTGCAATAATTTCACGCAAGGCCTTCTTCGTCAACAACTCGTTAATAAAACCAACTTCCGAAGGAACGACCTGGTTAAATAGAACACGACCCACGCTGGTTTCAATTACTTTGTAGACCAACTCACCATTGTCACCATCCACGAGGGTACGGACTTTGATGAACGCATTGAGGTCCACACACTTTTCATTGTAGGCGATGTTTACTTCCTCAGCTGAATAGAAGGTCATGCCCTCCCCTTTCACTGGATCACCTTCCATATTGCGCTTTGCTTTGGTCATATAATACAGACCCAAGACCATGTCTTGAGAAGGTACCGTAATAGGGGAACCATTTGCAGGATTCAAGATGTTGTGCGATGCCAACATCAAGATTTGCGCTTCCAAAATAGCCGCTGGGCCCAGTGGCAAGTGAACCGCCATTTGGTCACCGTCAAAGTCAGCGTTAAATGCCGTACATGTTAAAGGATGCAATTGGATTGCTTTTCCTTCAATCATTTTAGGCTGGAAGGCCTGAATACCCAATCGGTGAAGTGTTGGAGCTCGGTTCAAGAGGACCGGATGGCCCTTCATGACGTTTTCCAAAATGTCCCAAACAACCGCTTCGCGCTTGTCAATGATCTTCTTGGCAGATTTCACTGTTTTTACAATGCCGCGTTCAATCAACTTACGAACGATAAACGGCTTATATAACTCCGCTGCCATGTCCTTTGGAAGACCACATTCGTGGAGCTTCAAATCAGGACCGATCACAATCACCGAACGTGCAGAATAGTCTACACGCTTACCTAATAAGTTCTGACGGAACCGTCCTTGCTTTCCCTTCAAGCTATCACTTAAAGACTTCAATGGACGGTTGCTTTCCGTTTTTACTGCACTGGCTTTACGCGTATTGTCGAACAAGCTGTCAACGGACTCTTGAAGCATACGCTTTTCGTTGCGCAAAATGACTTCAGGGGCTTTGATTTCTAACAAACGCTTAAGGCGATTGTTGCGGATAATCACGCGACGGTATAAGTCATTCAAGTCAGAAGTGGCAAAGCGTCCACCATCCAAAGGCACCAATGGGCGCAATTCAGGCGGGATCACAGGCACAACCTTAATGATCATCCATTCAGGCTTATTCTCTAATCGGACATTAGCATCACGCATGGCTTCTATCACATTTAGACGCTTAAGCGCTTCTTGCTTACGTTGCTGTGAAGTTTCACGGCTGGCACGATCACGCAAGTCGTATGACATGGCAGCCAAATCCAAACGCTGGAGCAACATCAACAAAGCCTCAGCACCCATCTTCGCGATGAATTTGTTCGGATCTGTATCGTCCATGTATTGGTTCTCCATAGGCAAGCGATCTTGTGCGTCGAGGTACTCCTCTTCTGTCAAGAATTGCATATGGTCAAAAGGATTGCCTTCATTATCTACAGCCTCACCTGTCTGAATGACAATGTAACGCTCATAGTAAATGATCATGTCCAACTTCTTGGTTGGGATACCTAAGAGATAGCCCATCTTGTTAGGCAACGAACGGAAGTACCAAATGTGCGCTACTGGGACCACCAAATTAATGTGGCCAATGCGCTCACGACGCACTTTCTTTTCTGTTACTTCTACACCACAACGGTCACATACAATGCCTTTATAGCGGATACGCTTGTACTTTCCACAAGCACATTCAAAATCCTTTACAGGGCCAAAAATGCGCTCACAAAAGAGTCCATCACGCTCTGGCTTGTGCGTACGGTAGTTGATCGTTTCGGGCTTCAGCACTTCGCCGCTGGAGCGCTCCAAAAGGAATTCAGGAGAAGCCAGCCCAATGGTGATTGAGTTAAAGCTTCCTGCTGTTTGCTGTTCGATTTTACGCATGGTATTCTAAATGAGGTTCCTGATCTGTCGGATTAGTCTAGGGATACTTTCAAGCCAAGGCCTTGCAACTCATGGAGCAAGACATTAAAGGATTCTGGAATACCAGGTTCTGGCATTCGGTCTCCCTTCACAATGGCCTCATAAGTCTTCGCACGTCCAACGACGTCATCTGACTTCACCGTCAAGATTTCACGTAGGATATTGGATGCACCAAATGCTTCCAATGCCCAAACTTCCATCTCACCAAAACGCTGTCCACCAAACTGTGCTTTACCACCCAACGGCTGTTGTGTGATGAGCGAGTACGGACCAATAGAGCGTGCATGCATCTTGTCGTCCACCATGTGTCCGAGTTTCAACATGTAGATAACCCCTACAGTCGCTTTCTGATCGAAGGCATCACCCGATCCACCGTCATACAACTGGGTATGACCAAACATTGGGATACCCGCTATTTTAGTGTGTTCTGTGATTTCGTCCAACGTGGCACCATCAAAGATGGGTGCAGAGAATTTCTGACCCGTCTTGAGGCCTGCCCATCCTAACACCGTCTCATAAATCTGACCAATGTTCATACGGGAAGGCACACCCAAGGGGTTTAAGACTATATCAACAGGCGTTCCATCCTCCAGGAATGGCATGTCCTCTTGAGGTACAATCTTGGCGATAATCCCCTTGTTACCGTGACGTCCAGCCATTTTATCCCCTACTTTCAGCTTGCGCTTCTTCGCGATGATAACCTTCGCCATTTTCACAATACCTGCAGGCAATTCATCCCCTACGCTGATCGTGAACTTGTTGCGACGGTTAACACCGGCAACATCGCTCACTATGATCTTGTAGTTGTGAAGGAGTGTGTCGATGAGTTTGTTTTTCTCATCATCCGTTGTCCAAGTGCCCCCCGTAAGGTGCGTATAATCTTCAACAGCATTCAACACTTTCAAGGTAAACTTTGTGCCTTTTGGAATCACTTCTTCGTTGAGATCATTCGTCACACCCTGGGCAGTTTTGCCGCTGACTAGTTTGGCCAATTTCTCCAAGAATGTCGTCCGAATCTCTTCTAACTGTGTAGAGAATTTAAGATCCAATGCTTCCAATTCTTCCTTGTCACGGACACGTTGGCGCTTGTCCTTCATGCTGCGGCTAAACAATTTCTTGTCAATGACCACTCCACTTAGGGATGGTGAAGCTTTCAATGAAGCATCCTTTACGTCACCGGCTTTGTCACCAAAGATGGCGCGCAACAATTTTTCTTCAGGAGAAGGGTCACTCTCACCTTTCGGTGTGATTTTACCGATCAAGATGTCACCTGGATTCACCTCCGCACCTACGCGGATAATGCCATTCTCATCCAAATCTTTGGTCGCCTCTTCACTCACGTTCGGTATATCCGAAGTCAATTCCTCCATACCCAGCTTGGTGTCACGGACATCTAAGGTGTATTCATCAATATGGATAGAAGTGAAAATATCCTCACGAACGACACGCTCGTTAATCACAATAGCATCCTCAAAGTTGTAACCTTTCCAAGGCATGAAGGCAACCAATAGGTTACGGCCTAAGGCCAATTCTCCACCTTGCGTAGCATAACCTTCACACAAAACTTGACCACGATCTACACGCTCTCCTTTTGAAACAATCGGCTTCAAGTTGATCGTCGTGCTTTGGTTGGTCTTTAAGAACTTGGTTAAAGGATAGGATTTGGTTGCGGGTTCGAAGCTCACCAACTCTTCATCTTCCGTTCGGTCGTATTCAATGACAATTTCATTGGCATCAACATAACGTACCGTACCAGGTCCTTCTGCGTTAATTAAAACGCGTGAATCATGTGCTACTTGGCGTTCCAAACCAGTACCTACAATCGGTGCTTCTGGACGGAGCAATGGCACCGCCTGACGCATCATGTTAGATCCCATCAAAGCACGGTTTGCATCATCATGCTCCAAAAATGGAATCAATGATGCCGAAATTGAAGCAATTTGGTTTGGTGCCACGTCCATTAAGTCCACCTTGGCGGGCTCAACAACGGGGAAGTCACCTTCGTCACGTGCCTTAATACGGTCATTGACAAATGTGCCATTTTGGTTTAAAGGTGCATTTGCTTGGGCGATCACCTTCTCTTCTTCCTCCTCTGCAGAAAAGTAAAGCGGCGTAGTGTCCAACTTCACCTGACCATCCTTTACCTCGCGGTATGGGGTCTCAATGAAGCCCATGCTATTCACCTTTGCATAGACGCACAAGGAAGAAATCAAACCAATGTTCGGTCCTTCAGGTGTTTCGATAGGGCAAAGACGACCATAGTGCGTGTAGTGTACGTCACGCACCTCAAATCCTGCACGTTCACGACTCAAACCACCGGGTCCTAGTGCAGACAGACGGCGCTTGTGCGTGATTTCAGATAGAGGATTTGTCTGGTCCATGAACTGGCTCAGCTGATTCGTTCCGAAGAATGAATTAATGACCGAGCTCAATGTTTTGGCATTGATCAAGTCAACCGGCGTAAAGACCTCGTTATCGCGCACGTTCATTCGCTCGCGGATCGTACGGGCCATGCGGGCTAAGCCCACGCCAAATTGGTTTGCCATCTGCTCACCCACTGTGCGAACACGACGGTTAGACAAGTGGTCGATATCGTCAATCTCTGACTTAGAATTGATCAATTCGATCAAGTACTTAATGATAGCAATGATATCCTGCTTAGTCAATACTTGCTTCTCTTTCCCAATATCGTGATTGAGTTTTTTATTCAAGCGGTAACGACCTACTTCACCTAAGCTATAGCGTTGCTCAGAGAAGAAGAGTTTGTCAATGATGCCCCGTGCGGTCTCCTCGTCCGGTGGTTCAGCATTGCGCAATTGACGATAGATATGTTCTACAGCCTCAATTTCTGAGTTGGTAGGATCTTTTTGTAAGGTATTGTAGATGATAGAGTATTCTCCTTCAATAATACCTTCTTTATGAAGCAGAATTGTCGCTACCTCGGCGTCAAGGATCAACTCTACGTGCTCCTTTTCAAGGATGGTATCACGGTCCAAGATGACTTCGTTACGCTCTATAGAAACAACTTCGCCCGTATCCTCGTCTACGAAATCTTCAATCCAAGACTTTAAAACACGCGCAGCCAACTTGCGACCCACCGTGCGTTTCAATCCCGCTTTAGAAACTTTTACTTCTTCTGCTAGGTCAAAGATTTCGAGAATGTCCTTATCGCGTTCGTAGCCAATAGCACGGAATAAGGTAGTGACAGGTAACTTTTTCTTACGATCGATGTACGCATACATGACATTGTTGATGTCTGTAGCAAATTCGATCCAGCTACCTTTAAATGGGATCACACGCGCTGAGTACAACTTGGTCCCATTGGCGTGGAAGCTTTGCCCAAAGAAAACACCAGGTGAGCGGTGCAATTGTGATACGATGACACGCTCTGCTCCATTGACAATGAAGGTTCCACGTGGCGTCATATAAGGGATCGTACCCAAATACACATCCTGGACAATGGTCTCAAAGTCCTCGTGTTCTGGGTCAGTACAATACAATTTGAGGCGGGCCTTGAGAGGCACGCTGTAGGTTAGCCCGCGCTCGATGCATTCCATCTCCCTATAACGGGGGGGATCAACAAAGTAGTCAATGAATTCCAGTACAAACTGGTTGCGGGAATCCGTAATGGGGAAGTTTTCATTGAAGGTCTTAAACAAGCCTTCATTTGACCGATTCTCCGGTTTGGTATCGATCTGAAAAAAATCCCGGAACGACTTGATTTGGATATCAAGAAAATCCGGGCAATCCGCCTGTGCGAAGGTTGAGGAGAAATTGATTCGCGGTTGAACGTG
This sequence comes from Cryomorphaceae bacterium BACL7 MAG-120322-bin74, assembly GCA_001438205.1. Lineage (GTDB taxonomy): Bacteria > Bacteroidota > Bacteroidia > Flavobacteriales > Schleiferiaceae > TMED14. The sequence goes on along the minus strand of LICG01000001.1, from coordinate 116,857 downwards.
CGCCATGGAGCTCGACAGATTGATGAATATGAATGAAATACGAAAAGGTTTAGGCCTTGGAACCGAAGTTCCAAGGGCCTAAACCTGAGAGTTTATTAGGGCTCTTACTTGAGCTCTACTTCAGCACCAGCCTCTTCAAGTTGCTTCTTGAGGGCTTCTGCTTCGTCCTTGCTGACGCCTTCCTTGATAGGAGCAGGTGCAGCATCCACAGCGTCCTTCGCTTCTTTCAAGCCAAGTCCAGTGAGTTCTTTTACGACCTTAACGACGGCCAATTTAGAAGCGCCAGCGCTCTTCAAGATGACATCAAAAGAAGTCTTCTCTTCAGCAGCAGCTTCGCCACTAGCAGCAGGTCCAGCAGCTACAGCTACAGCAGCAGCAGCAGGCTCAATGCCATATTCGTCTTTAAGGTAAGTTGCGAGTTCGTTAACTTCTTTAACAGTCAGGTTGACCAAAGAGTCTCCGAGTGATTTGATATCAGCCATTTTGGTTGAGTTTGAGATTTCTAATTAAAAAGCACGTTGTTGGAAGCGTGAGTGCGTACAGGGGTTAGGAATTGCGCTCTTCCAGCGCCTTGATCAAACCAGCAATGGTTTGGCCACCACCAGCTTGAAGACCTGAAATAACGTTCTTCATCGGGCTCTGTAGTAACAGGATAACGTCCCCAATTAGTTCGTTCTTCGACTTCAAGTTGGTCAAAGTATCAAGCAGGTCGTCGCCGATATAAATCGACTCTTCCACATAGGCTCCTTTCAAGACGGGCTTTTTGCTCTTCTTGCGGAATTCTTTAATCAATTTTGCAGGAGCGTTTCCGGCCTCTGCAATCATGATGCTTGAGTTGCCCTTTAGAACCGCAGTAAGCTCACCAAAATCCTTGGTAGAGCGTTCCATGGCCTTCAACAAGAGGGCGTTCTTGACCACGGTCATTTTAATGTCTGCTTTGTAGCAGGCACGACGCAAGTTGCTCGTGTTTTCTGCATCCAAACCAGCAATGTCCGTGATGTACACCGTCGCCGTTGATTCCAACGTGGCGGTGAGGTCTTCGATAAGTTGATTCTTTTCTTCGCGGGTCATAGGACTATCGCATTAGGCGTTTTTCGCTTCAACGGGAACACCTGGGCCCATCGTAGGGCTCAATGTGATGCTCTTGACATAGGTACCTTTCGCAGAGGTTGGCTTCATGCGCACGAGTGTCTTAATGAGCTCGTCCGCATTCTCCTTGATTTGCTCGGCGGTGAAAGACACCTTACCAATTCCAGCATGCACGATGCCGTAACGGTCTACCTTGAAATCAATCTTACCTGCTTTCACCTCGGCTACTGCTTTCGCAACATCCATGGTTACTGTACCAGACTTGGGATTCGGCATCAAACCACGTGGACCTAACACACGACCCAAAGGTCCGAGTTTACCCATCGCAGCAGGGACAGTGATGATCACATCAATATCTGTCCATCCGCCTTTAATCTTGTCCAAGTATTCGTCCATACCCACAAAGTCAGCTCCAGCTTCTCTTGCTTCAGCTTCTTTGTCAGGGGTAACCAAAGCGAGGACGCGAATGCTCTTACCTGTTCCGTTAGGAAGGCTAACCACACCACGCACCATTTGATTGGCTTTACGGGGGTCAACACCCAAACGAACGGCTAGATCCACAGATCCATCGAACTTGGTTGTGCTTACTTCTTTAACTAAGGCAGATGCCTCATCTAAAGAATACAGTTTGCCGGGAACAATTTTCTCCTCAGCGGCTTTTTGCTTTTTTGTCAATTTTGCCATGATATAGAGAATTAATTGTTACTCGGTTTTACTCCGGTTACGTTGAGTCCCATGCTACGAGCTGTGCCCGCGACCATAGACATCGCCGAGTCAATCGTGAAGCAATTCAGGTCTACCATTTTATCTTCTGCGATTACTTGAACTTGAGCCCAGGTTACCTTACCCACTTTCTCGCGGTTAGGTACTCCGGATCCACTTTTAAGCTTCGCCGCTTCCAATAATTGAACAGCCACTGGGGGTTGCTTTACGATGAAATCAAAAGACTTATCTGTATATACCGTAATAACAACGGGCAACAGCTTGCCTTGCTTTTCTTGCGTACGTGCATTGAACTGCTTGCAGAATTCCATGATGTTCACCCCCTTCGCACCCAAGGCTGGACCTACGGGAGGAGAAGGGTTTGCGGCGCCACCTCGGACTTGCAACTTGATCATCGCACTGATTTCTTTCGCCATTTTCTGTTGTTCTTTTTTGCTTTATTTGACAGCCTATTTTGTCTCTTCGTAGTTGGAAGCTCTACTTACGAGACGAACGGGAGCTCACGCCGTTTTAATTTTCTTTTTCAACTTGCATAAAGCTTAATTCAAGCGGTGTGCGACGACCAAAAATTTTGACCATCACCTCCAACTTGCGCTTGTCTTCATGGATTTTTTCAACCAATCCGACAAAATCACGGAAAGGTCCATCAATAACCTTTACAGATTCACCAATCACAAAGGGAATGGCGACCATGTCAGATGATTCTGCTAACTCATCCACTTTACCAAGCATGCGGTTTACTTCGCTCAAACGCAATGGGGTGGGTTCACCCCCTTTTGTTTCGCCAAGAAAACCAATCACACCAGGAATGTTTTTTATCGTGTGAACAAATTCACCCGTCAAAATGCCTTCTACCATGATGTAGCCGGGAAAGAAGTTGCGCTCTTTCAGCACTTTTTTTCCATTTCGGACCTGATATACCTTTTCTGTCGGGATCAAAATCTGACCCAATAGATCGGTCATACCCATGCGGGTAATCTCCGTTTCAATGTAATGTTTGGTTTTGGCCTCCTGGCCACTAATAGCCCGAACCACATACCAATTCATTCCTTCATGCGTGCTCATTCGTTTAAGCTAAAAGTTCATAAACGAAACCAACCACCTGGGTAATCACTTTGTCCATGGCATATATGACCAAAGCAAAAACCAAAGAACCTGCAATGACCACAAGGGTACTCTTTTGCAAGCTAATCCATGTTGGCCAAGTCACGCGGTGCATGAACTCGGAGTAGGATTCTTTGAGATATTGACGAACTGATTCCATGGGATTCCCTTGGTTAAACGTTGATTGCACGGGTGGAGAGATTCGAACTCCCATCAATGGTTTTGGAGACCACTATTCTACCCTTGAACTACACCCGTAGATGGAAAAAGGTATCCCGGAAACCCGGGACACCTTACTTCCTTCTTTGATGTACAATTACTCGATGATCTCCGTCACCTGACCTGCACCAACGGTACGACCACCTTCGCGGATAGCGAAGCGAAGACCTTTAGTAGCAGCTACAGGAGCGATCAAGTTTACTTCGATAGACAAGTTGTCACCAGGCATAACCATCTCTACACCAGCGGGTAGCATGATTTCACCAGTAACGTCTGTCGTACGCAAGTAAAACTGAGGGCGGTACTTGTTGTGGAAAGGAGTGTGTCGACCACCTTCTTCTTTCTTCAAGATATATACCTCAGCCTTAAACTTGCTTGCTGGCTTCTGTGAGTTAGGCTTACAGATAACCATACCGCGACGGATTTCAGACTTTTCAATACCACGTAACAGGATACCTACGTTGTCTCCTGCTTCCCCACGATCCAAGATCTTGCGGAACATCTCAACACCTGTAATGGTAGATGATAATTTCTCGTCACCGTAACCAATGATATCAACACTGTCACCTGTTAAGGCAACGCCCGTCTCAATACGACCCGTCGCAACCGTACCACGACCTGTGATCGTAAATACGTCCTCGACAGGCATTAAGAATGGCTTGTCGATTTCGCGCTCTGGCTGCTCGATCCATACGTCCACAGAATTCATCAATTCCATGATAGTATCAACCCACTGCTGCTCGCCATTCAAACCACCTAGGGCTGAACCTTGAATTACAGGTGTATTGTCACCATCATACTTGTAGAAGCTCAACAATTCGCGGATTTCCATCTCAACGAGTTCGAGCAACTCAGCGTCGTCTACCATGTCGACCTTGTTCATGAAGACCACAATACGGGGTACTCCAACCTGACGTGCCAACAGGATGTGCTCACGGGTTTGAGGCATAGGACCATCCGTAGATGCCACAACCAAAATTGCGCCGTCCATTTGGGCAGCACCCGTAACCATGTTCTTTACGTAGTCAGCGTGACCAGGACAGTCCACGTGAGCATAGTGGCGTGCAGCCGTTTCATACTCAACGTGAGCGGTATTGATCGTGATACCACGCTCTTTTTCCTCAGGGGCAGCATCGATTGAATCGAAGCTACGCGCCTTTGAAAGACCTGCGTTCGCTAATACCGTAGTAATAGCGGCCGTTAAGGTCGTTTTGCCATGGTCAACGTGACCGATGGTTCCGATATTCAAGTGCGGTTTGTTACGCACGAAATTCTCCTTTGCCATTTGATTTAAGATTAAGTGATTGAACCCAAAGAAAGAAGTCATTGTTGAGCCAATGAGGGGAATTGAACCCCTGACCTTTTCCTTACCAAGGAAACGCTCTACCCCTGAGCTACATCGGCTGATGTGTCATGAGCGGAAGACGGGGTTCGAACCCGCGACCCTCAGCTTGGAAGGCTGATGCTCTACCAACTGAGCTACTTCCGCGATTTGTGGGAGTGGATGGACTCGAACCAACGATACCGTAAGGTGACAGATTTACAGTCTGCTGCAATAGCCACTATGCGACACTCCCTTTTTACCCGTAAAATTAACGCTTGCTAGACGACCATCTTTGAGCCAGCAGAGGGACTCGAACCCCCGACCTACTGATTACAAATCAGTGGCTCTACCAACTGAGCTATGCTGGCAAACAATCAAGGACAAGTGGTCCTTAGCAATGCATTAAAAAAGAACGTTGCTGCATAGCAGCTTTCCCGCTATTTTCAAACGGACTGCAAATGTAGAAAATAAAAGGATGTCTACAAGCGCTAACTAACGCTTTTTCTTTGACAAGTTTTTTGCCTTGCTTCGTTTGACGATTCGTCGCATAGAATCGATGGCCAGGGTGACTGATTTTTCGAAGGTGCTTGCCTCTTTCCTTACAACGACTTCTTTACCTGGAAGTTGGATGCACACTTCCGCGATCTTATTCGCCTTGATGTGATTATTATCCAGCCGCAGGAAAACCGAAGCCCTATTTGCTCTATCTGAGAATTTCGAAATGGACGTCACTTTCTTTTCGATGAATTGGAGTAAACGACTACTTGCCTTAAAATGAATAGAATGAACAGCTACTTGCATAAGAGATAAAATTATGCACCCTAGCGGCCTTTCGGATGCGATTCATGATACACACGCTTTAGTTGTTCCATGGAGGCGTGCGTGTAAATCTGCGTAGCCGACAAATTCGCATGGCCTAGAAGACTGCGAATCGCAGAGAGATCGGCCCCCATCTCAAGTAGATGTGTCGCAAAAGTGTGTCGCAGGACATGCGGGCTTTTGATTTCAATGCTACTTGCTTTTTGAAGATACGCATGAACAAGGGAATATACAACTCGAGGAGGGAGTGGTTTTTGATCAAGGGTTTGGAATACGGGGGCTGATGATGCGATCCATGTCTGCCTTGATAGAAAATTCACATAGGCCTGTTCCCATTCCGGAAGCATGGGCAGCATTCTTTCTTTATTTCGCTTTCCCACCACACGAATGACCTTTTCGAACAAGGATACTGCGCCATGCGTCAACCCTATAAGCTCTGCTCTGCGCAATCCAAATGCGTATAGGGTGAACAATAAAAATCTGTCGCGCTCTCCCTCTTCTGTTACAGGGAAAGACACGGGGTCTAAAAGCGACTCTACTTCCTCTTGAGTTAATGCGCGAACCAATCGCTTTTTCTCCTTGAGGGCAGGAATTCCAACCGCTGGATTTTGTTCCAAAGGCGTTGTGGCGAGAATGAATTTGTAGAAAGACCGCAATGTGGAAAGCTTACGGTTCACGGATCGATGGTCTATGCCACGGTCGACCAATTGTGCCAACCAAGACCGGACATGACTGCGGTTTGCTTCTTCCGCCTGGGTTATGCCTATTTCCCATTCAAGAAATGTCATCCATTGCGCGACATCAATTCCATATGCCTTTGCCGTTGCTGTAGACAACCTACGCTCCAAGATGAGGTAATCCTGGTATGATTGAAGCGTATCGCTGTATGAAGTCATCTGATGGGATCTAAAAAAAGCCCCGAGAAGATACTTCTTCCCGGGGCAATATGATTAAGTCTGCAGAGATTATTCTGCTTCCTTGATGCGCAAATCTTGCACGTAGGCCGCTTTAATGAATTCTTCGCGACGGCTAACGGAAGGCTTTACAAAGGCTTGACGCTTGCGTAATTGACGCATGGTTTGCGTGCGGTCGAATTTACGCTTGTAGCGCTTGAGCGCGCGGTCGATTCCTTCGCCTTCTTTTACTTGAATAACTAACATAATGCTCTCACCTCCTCTCTTTAGGACGGCAAATGTAGGCTAAATACCTCATTGAAATAGCGCATCTAACGGATTTTCTTGTCCTGGAGGTATGTTGAACCTAAAGTACTTAGGCAGACAGTATTGCTGTAGACTATCGAATGAGGCCAATTGAAATACTTCGTCCCACGTGCGCAAGGGCCGAACCCGTGAGCGAAATCGCTGAACAGCGCGGACTTGCTCTGGTTTCCATAGGGGGTGTTGATACAGCATGTCTGTATTGACTTCATTTAAAACAAATACAGGCGGCTCAACCCAAATCCACTGCCACGGAACTACATCCCATTCCTCCATTTGTGCAATTTCCGCATTGACCCCACCCCATCGCCTTCTACGTTCATCTAGTCGCGCTGCTTTCCAGGAGGGCCACCCCCCAGTATGAACTAACCAATGTGCCCCTACGGTGTCAAGCCCTACTGCGATGGTCGATAGTACTTGTGTCCGCATTTTAGAAGGAGTTAGAAAGGGGCGATTGTATCTAGTAGACTCTTCTATTCCACGCGTTCCCCTTCGTTCTTGGTTTCCCTCTTTAGAAAGTTCCTTTACCGCATTTGGTTCCTTTGGTGTCCAGCGATCCCAGGGAACGAACGGCGGAGCCTTGCGTTGGTAATTATTTAACAAAAAAAGGGCGAGGAAAATCCCCGCCCATAAAATGGTTGCACTATCTGGCTTACGCCTCATTCCGAATCATTGTCCTCATAAGAGTCAGGCTCGACCTTTGAAGGCGTCCGAAGCACTTTGATAAAAAAGTAAGCCGTGATAGCGGTGACGGTGACCTGTGTGATCAGCATCATCCAAAAAGCACTTGTGCTCATGATTCAATAGGATTTCGGTTCATAGAAGCGCGCCAGACAAGGGCTACGATAAAGATAAACAATCCAATCAGCATAAAGCGCGCTAAATGAATATAGAAAATGTCATTGATGAAGCTACCCGAAGCAATGGGCTGCCCAGGGGCAACACTTTCGCCAGTCGCCACCAAGGGAGCGTTATCTTCTTCCGTAAAGACATACATGGCTTGAACTTCTTCAGGTGCGGACTGGCTGTGGATGATAATGGAAAAAACGCCCTCCTGTTGCTGCACTTCCGCAATGCCTTCCGCTTCTGATTCAAAATGATCTGCAAAAGATGAACGGTTATACGGGCGACTCATATTCAGGGCGCGTCCAATGATGGAGCCCTCGTCCAACTCCCATCCATTTTCAATTGCATTGGCAAAATCATTGTCTTTGGGTGTGATGAGGCTCATGGTGAAGATGACCAACAAAATGGTGGGCGTCACATATTTAATAATGGGTTTGTAGATACGAGGCAAGGTGATGTCCGAGCCTGCATTGATTTCATCCCATCCCTTGTCAATACCAAAAACCCATGAGAATAGTATCGATTCTGCCAAGGCAAAGATGACAATACCCACGGTTGCGCCCCAATAATCATATTGATCAAATACTCCCTCATTATAGAAGAAGACGGTCGGAAGTCCCATAACCAAGGTGATAAGTCCAAAGGTGATGGCTGATTTTTTCACACTGTAACCAAACTCATCTTGCATGAAGCCCATCCAAGGGGTCCCCATGGCTAACGAGCTGGTAATGCCGGCAAAGAACAGCAACCCAAACCACATAACACCGGCAAGGGTACCTAGGACCATACCCCATTTACCAAAGAGGAAGGGCATGGTTTGAAATGCCATTGAGAAGCCTGCATTTTCTTTGACCCAATCTAGGCCGAGGTAACCCACCGCAATAGGAATGACGACGGACGCCCCAAGAACGATTTCGACAAAGCCGTTCATCCAGCCTGCTGACATGGCATTAAGCGCAATGTCATCTTTTGGACGGACGTAAGCCGCATAACAATGGATCGTCCCCATCCCCACAGAAAGGGTAAAGAAGATCTGTCCCGCTGCGGCGAGCCAAACATTAAAGTTGGTCAAGGAATCAAACTGTGGCTCCCAGAGGAAATTTAATCCTATAGTGGCATCACAATCGAGACATCCTTCTGGGGCACCGGATGCGCCAAGCGTTAACGCGCGAATCGCTAAAATCACCCCGAAGATGATCAACATGGGCATGCCAATTTTGGCCACCTTCTCTACTCCACCCTTTAATCCTTTTGTAAGAATCCACGTGTTTAGCGCCAAACAGACGATATAAAAGAATACTGCCTCGTATGGAATTCCAAAGGTGCTTTCAGAAATATTGACATACGAGTCAAAGAAGGCCGCTACCTCTGTTTGACTCAGGCCTGTAAAAGATTGTCCCAAGGAATGGAAAACATAGGATAAGGTCCAGCTTTCGATATAGCAATAATAGGCAGCTACCGCAATATTGGTGTAAATCCCAAAGACACCGAAGTACTTCCAGAATTTTCTTCGGCCCATAGACCCCAATATGAAGGGGGTACTATGGTTGCCGCTGCGCCCACCGTATCGCCCTGAAGACCATTCAATCCAAAGGAGGGGTATCCCCATCAGAAGGAAACATACTAGATAAGGAATAATGAAGGCCCCACCCCCGTTTTGCACCGCTTGCACGGGAAATCGAAGAAAATTACCAAGACCTACGGCATTGCCTGCCATAGCGAGAATGAGGCCCACACGTGAACCCCATGACTGTGTTTCTGCACTCATATTTTAGGGATATACCTCAAATATAGGGAATCACATCCAAGACCTCTTGAAATGTGTGGGGGGCAAATCCGAAATCTTTTTGGGCCTTTGTAATGTCAAACCCGGTAATCGGTGGACGTTTTGCCGGCTGGGCAAGTGTGGCGCTGTTTACGCGGTCAATTAGACTTGCATCATAACCTCCATGCGCAGCGACTTTTTGCACCAAATCCAAAATAGTCATCGTGTCAGGACCTGAAAGGTGGTAAATGCCTTGGGCGCCGTGTTTTGCTATTTGCAAGCAACCTTCAGCCAAATCCATGGACCAGGTAGGGCTTCGCACTTGGTCATCTACGACTTTAATGCGTTCGCCACGACTTAGGGCGTCGCGCGCCCAGAGAATGATGTTGCTCCGGCTCAGCCCAGGCACATAACCAATAACTAGCACGGTTCGGGCAATAGTCCACGGGCATTGTGCCTTCATCACAAAGGCTTCTGCCTCGGCTTTTGATTGGCCATAAACACTCAAAGGCGATGGTAACGCCGCTTCACCGTATGGGCCTTCCTTTCCGTCAAAAATGAAATCGGTACTAATGAAAATCAGGTGGGCATTGACCGCTTCACATGCTGCAATACAATAGGCCGTAGCTTCTACATTTAGCTTCTGACATTGTTCAGGCTGTGTTTCGCAGTCATCCACTTGGGTCATCGCCGCTGCATGAATCACGACATCCGGCTGAAACGCCTTAAACACATCCACATAATCTTCAGGTTGGGTCGTGTCCAATACATGGTAGGTTGCCCCCTTTAAATCAGAACGCACGGCACCTCTGCCTGTAGCGCAAAGCGCAAAGCGGCCTTGGTTGGCATGTAAAAGGGATTGCCCCAGCAATCCATTGGCGCCCGTTATTAGAATGCGTTTTTTCGATGGTGTCATTGAGGCCAATACATTTGCATTTGGTCCACTAACCTTTTTGCTTCCTGACGGGCTGCCTCTGCAAAATCATCGCCGCTGCTAGCGTAGATTATTCCGCGAGAAGAATTGATCAGCAAGCCCACACCTTTTTGACAAGCCCCAGATTGCATCACCTCCTGGACGCTGCCGCCTTGGGCGCCAACCCCAGGAACCAGAAAGAAATGCTCAGGCAATTGCGCGCGGACTGCAGCAAGTCCTTCGGGCCGGGTTGCACCCACGACTACCATCCATTGACCCGGATCCGCCCAATTCTTGTAGGCATCTAATACATGTGCATACAAAGGGCGACCATCTGCCATAGGCTGAAGCTGAAAATCTTGCGCGCCTGGATTGCTGGTTAGGCCCAGACCTATAGCCCATTTCCCTGGCAAAGCGAAGGGCTCTATACTATCACGCCCCATGTAGGGCGCAACGGTTATGGCATCAAAACCAAAGCCTTCTAGGATTCCTTTGGCATACTGCTTTGCCGTATTGCCAATATCGCCTCGTTTGGCGTCGGCGATGGTAAAGTGATGCGGATACTGTAGAAGGTGTTCTGCGACTTGTGCCAAAGCGCTCCATCCAGCAGGACCCATGGCTTCAAAGAAGGCCAAATTGGGCTTGTATGCTACCGCATATTCGGCAGTGGCATCAATGATAGCGCAGCAAAAATCTGCTATGCCTTGTGCCGTCTTTGGAAAGGCATGGGGGAGTTTATCCACATCGGGATCCAAGCCCACACATAGGACTGATTTCTTTTGTGCAATGAATGCCTCCAGTAATTCACGTGTCATTCTCCCGTTCCATCTTTTAAGCGCTGGGCATTCTCAGCCATGCGCAATTCGTCCATGAATTTACCCACTTGTCCGTTCATGACATCGGGTAGATTGTACAAGGTGAGGCCAATGCGGTGATCGGTCACACGGCCTTGCGGAAAATTGTACGTTCGAATCTTGGCCGAACGATCTCCGGTGCTGACTAAGCTCTTACGCTTTTCGGCTACATCAGCATCTTGGGCTGCCCTGGCTTTATCCCAAATACGCGCACGGAGAACCGTTAATGCGCGGTCATAGTTTTGATGCTGCGAGCGCCCATCTTGACATTCTACGACTATTCCGGTTGGAAAGTGTGTTAGGCGAACGCCCGATTCCGTTTTGTTGACGTGCTGTCCTCCTGCTCCACTCGAACGAAAGGTGTCTTTGCGGATGTCGACATCACGAATTTGCACATCGAGTTCATCGGCTTCTGGCAAAACTGCCACAGTAGCAGCGGAAGTGTGGACCCGACCCTGCGATTCTGTTGCGGGTACGCGCTGAACACGGTGCACGCCGGATTCATACTTTAATGTACCATAGACATCTTCACCGCGAACTTGAATACTCGCTTCTTTATAACCACCAGCAGAACCTTCTGTGGCGCTGAGCAATTCATAGGTCCAACCTCGTTCTTCTAGATAGCGCAAATACATACGCAACAGCTCTCCCGCAAAAAGTCCTGCCTCATCGCCCCCTGTGCCCGCCCGAACTTCTAACACCGCATCCTTGGCATCTTCAGGATCTTTGGGAATAAGCAATTGCTGAATTTCTAGAACCAACGCTTCTAATGCGGGCGCAATGTCAGCAAGCTCTTCTTCCGCCATTTGACGCATTTCATGGTCCTTTTCCAGGGACACCATGCGCTTTGCTTCTTCCTGGCGCCCATGCAATTCCATCCATCGACCACGGGCCTCTACGACTGCTTGTAATTCTTTGAATTCCCGGTGCAAGCGGACAAAGCGCTGCCGATCTGCTGCCAATTCAGGCTGCATTAAAAGGTCATTCACCTCTTCAAAGCGGACATAAATAGCATCGAGTTTATCCTGTAAGTTCATCGCTTAGGCCTTGTAGATATGCCAGCCATCGGGGGCTAGCAAGTGAACTTCAGGGATGGCTTGGGGCTCAATGCGTCCAATGATTTGTGCTTCAACCCCAAAAGAACGGGAGATATCTATGGCCGCTTGTGCATGGGCAGGGTCCATATAAAGTTCCATTCGGTGGCCCATATTAAAGACGCGGTACATTTCGCGCCATGAGGTATTGGATTCCTTTTGAATAAGTTCAAAAAGCGGCGGAACAGGAAACAACGTATCCTTGACAATTTTGCCTTGTGTCGCAAAGTGTAAGACTTTGGTTTGGGCACCTCCGGAGCAATGTACCATGCCTTTGATGTGCGGACGCATGTGTTTTAACATCTCCACAATAATGGGTGCATATGTACGTGTAGGAGATAGAACCAGCTTACCCGCATCCAATGGGGTTCCGGCTATGGCATCGGTCAGCTGCTTGCTCCCTGAATACACCAAAGAAGCTTCCATCTCTGGATCAAAACTCTCAGGGTAGCGTTCCGCCAAAAGTTTATGAAAGACATCATGGCGGGCAGAGGTTAATCCATTGGACCCCATACCGCCATTATATTCCTTTTCATAGGCTGCTTGCCCCGAAGAGCTGAGCCCAACAATCACTTGACCTGGGGCAATGCCTGCATTGTCTATGACCTGATCCCTGCGCAAGCGAGCCATCACCGTGCTGTCGACAATGACCGTGCGAACAAGATCTCCAACATCCGCAGTTTCGCCCCCTGTGGAGCGGATATCCAGGCCATTAGCGCGCAAATCTGCCAAAACAGATTCTGTGCCTTCAATCAAGGCAGTTAACACATCACCTGAAATGCGGTTCTTGTTTCGACCAATGGTGCTGGACAAAAGAATGGGACCTGTAGCCCCCACGCATAGAAGGTCGTCCACGTTCATGATCACCGCATCCTGGGCAATGCCGCGCCAAACAGATAGATCGCCCGTTTCTTTCCAATAGAGATATGCCAACGAAGATTTTGTACCAGCACCGTCTGCGTGCATGACCAAACAATGTTCTTCAGAACCAGTCAGATCATCGGGTACAATTTTACAGAAGGCCTTGGGAAAGAGCCCCTTGTCAATGTGCGCAATGGCCTTATGTACTTCTTCCTTGCCTGAGGACACGCCTCGGCCCGCATATCGTGCGCTCTGCTCCATGCCGCAAAGGTAAGGCCTAAGCCTTACTGGATGCGGATGTAGGTGCCAGCGGGAAGCTCGTCTTCATACTCAGGATTCAAGGCTTCCAATTCCTTGGAGCGTAGGCCCAATTCTTTGGCAATTGTCTTGAATGATTCACCCACGGCCACTTGACGGTGCGTCTTATCATACTCGGCATAATCACCCCCTACGGTTACTTTGAGCACCATACCAGGGAAGGGACGTACACCTCGAAGTCCATCATTCAGGCGCTTCAAGTTGGAAATCGTGATGTTATTGTTCCGACAGATGGTCGTGTACGAATCACGGTCCTGTACAGTATACATCTGGCCAATAGCTGCCTTTGCATCTTCCTTTGCTTGCGCTTCAGTGGAGGCTGCCAGTGCTACAGCATCAACAGGCGGTTCATAATCATCCCGAACCACACGGAAGTCCGTACGACGGTTAATTTGATTCGCTACTTCTTGCTGTGAAGTCGACATGCGCTTAATGTTGCGCTCTGTCAACTGTGTTCCTGCAGGATAGAGATCCGCACCAAGTCCTTTGTATCCTTGCGGAATCTCAAATGGCTGGCTCTCGCCCATACCCACGGCGACCAATCGATCTGGATGTATACCTCGAGAGATCAAATATTTCACCGAGGTATCTGCACGATGTTGCGACAGAATAATGTTTTTTTCATCCACGTCACGGTAATCTGTATGAGAACGAAGCTCAATCACAATGTTCGGATTAAGCGTCAACGTTTTCACGACTGTATCAAGTGCTGTCCGTGCTTGGTCATTCAAATCCCACTTTGCCAGAGCAAAGTACACGTCAGGTAAGATGATAGGAATCTCGATAGGATCCATTTTAGCCTTGACCTCTGCGGTGTGCATGTACACGTTTTGCGCCTCGAGATAATGGAAGGATTCGAGTGCTAAGGCATTGGTGTTTACCCGTGCTCCAGAATTCAAGAATTTCTTCTTTTCAAAGGAGAAGGAGTACATGACATCGCCATTCAAATCTTCTGACTCTAAGACAAAGATGCCATCCTTACCTGTTTGAATTACTTGACTGAAGCCATCGTTGCCCGTGATTTTTACTGCGGCACCCCCGATAGGGTCGCTATCTTTAGAGCTTACTAGTGTGCCGGAAATACGATAACGCAAAGGAACTTCATACAAGGTCCAGATATCATCGCCCCCCTGTCCGCCGTCGCGGTTAGACACAAAGTAGCCATCTTGCATGCCTCCTGGTCGGAGTAAAATACCAAAGTCATCTGAAGGACTATTGATTGGCGACTTTAAGTTTTCAGGAATTCCAATAGGCATGCCATCTGCACCTAGTTCCACACGGAACAAGTCAAACCCACCCATTCCGGGCAAGCCACTTGAAGCAAAGTATAGATACCCGTCATCGTGAAGGAATGGATATAATTCGTCGCCATTGGTATTAACCAAGGGTCCTAGATTGATTGGGTCTCCCCAACCGCGTTTTTTCTTATCTACTTTGACCATCCAAAGATCTTTGGATCCGTCAACGGAACCTTCCAAATCACCTGCAAAGAACAAGGTTTGATCGTCTGGGCTAATCGCAGGATGGCCTACTGATGAAGATGAATCAGGGGATAAAACGATCAACTGTGGCTCCTGCCAAGTTAAACCTGCCTTTCGGGTTGAATAAATAGCGCAACCTAATTGTTGGCGCTTGACATCCATACACCGTGTGAAGTACATGGTACGGCGACGGGCATCAAAAACAGGACTTCCTTCATGGTCTTCTGTGTTCACCGCTTCAGGAAGCAGCACGGGCTCAGAGAAAGTTTGCACTTTTGCCGCTGAAGCATCTGCTTTTGGTGTACGACCACGACTACGTTTGCTACGAGAACTACCGTCAGAATTCAGACGTTCAGCGCTGTAGATGTCTGAAAAGCGTTCCCCGGTCCAGCCATCTTTCTTGCGGCCAATGCCTCCTTCACGCATAGAGGTAAGCAATACTTCTTCATACGTATCCGGACGACCGCTGAAGGTCATCCCAAATTCATGGGAGGAAGAGTTTAGCGAAGTCAAATTACCTACTTGGAAACGCGTCAAAGATTTTTGCCATGCTACAGCATCTTGACAGGATTGAACGCCCAATGGTCCGCGGGGATCACCAGGGAAAGCGCGGGCAAAGTCTTCATACGCCTTGAGGGCATCCTCATACTCACTTTGATATTTTAGCATTTCTGCGATGCCCAAATACACTTCTGGCGTCTCGAGCTTCATCTTGAAGGCACGGGTATACTGCGCTTCAGCCTGTTTGTATTGGAATGTATTGCGGTAACATTCTCCCAAACGGTATGCGATTTCCGCTTTTTCAGGGCGCGTCTTCACTTTAGAATACGCCTTTTTGTACAAGTTGATGGCCTGGGCGTATTCTCTACCGGCATAAAAACCATCCGCCTGACGCGCTGGACGTGGACGCTTGGACACTTCTGCCTCTGCCTCTTGGGCAAGAACAGTGGCAGAAGCGCCTACTAAAAAGAGAAGTGTAAATAGATAAAATGCCTTCTTCATGACCGCGTGAAAGTGTGCATATTGGGGTTAAACCACTAAAGTAGCCAAATCCAAGCAAAAAAAGACCCCCGAGGGTGTACCTCGGGGTCTAATTTTATAGAAGAGGCAAGAATTGACTAGCGGATATACAGCATTTCGCGGTACTTCGGCAAAGGCCACATTTCATTGTCAATCAACAATTCTAATTTGTCCACCTCATAACGAATCTGTTCAAAGTAAGGTTTCACATGATCGCAATAGGCTAAAGCACGTTCGCGCGCATGGGCAATATTGTTGGCTTTTTTGCGCTCTTCAATCATTTCTCCAGACTGCGTCAAGATGGCAGAAATACGTTCAGAAATTTCAATGATCATGTCCATTTGCTCCCTGCTCACTCGCGTAAAGGTCTCTACCGGAAGCACCTCTTTTAAACGCATCACATTTTGACTTAAAATAGATTGATATTGAATCGCAGTTGGAACAATTTGATTCTGCACCAAATCGCTCAGGGTGCGTGATTCAATTTGAATCTTTTTGTAGTATTCCTCTTGAAGAATTTCATAGCGTGCTTCCAACTCAACCTCATTGAGAATGCCGTGCTTAGCAAAAAGGTCTTTGGCGTCCTGAGTTACATAGAAATCCAAGGCGCGAGGCGTGTCGGGCGTGTTCTTAAGTCCGCGCTTTTCTGCCTCTACTTTCCAAGCATCTGAATACCCATCACCCTCAAAGCGAATAGCTTTTGATGACTTGATATACTCTTTTAAGATGTTGAAAATGGCATCATCTTTTTTCATGCCGTTTTTAATCAAGGCATCGACTTCCTTTTTGAATTGCACCAATTGATCTGCGACGATGGTATTGAGCACCGTCATAGGTACAGCGCAGTTTGCCGTAGAGCCTACTGCACGCAGTTCAAACTTATTGCCTGTAAACGCGAAAGGAGAGGTGCGGTTTCGGTCCGTATTGTCCAAAAGGATTTCGGGTATTTTTCCCACCACATTCAATTTGAGTTCCGTCTTCTTTTCAGGAGACATTTTGCCGCTTTCTAGTTTCTCCAGCTCGTCGAGTACCTCAGACAATTGTGTGCCAATGAACACGGAAATAATCGCAGGAGGTGCCTCATTGGCACCTAAGCGATGGTCATTACTTGCCGCTGCGATGGCTGCGCGAATCAAGTCCGCACGGTCATTTACTGCCTTGATGGTATTGATGAAGAATGTCAAGAACAACAAGTTGCGTTTTGGCGTGCTACCAGGGGCCAAAAGGTTGATACCCGTATTGGTACTTAGGCTCCAGTTGTTGTGCTTACCCGAACCATTGATGCCCGCAAATGGCTTTTCATGCAGCAAGATGCGGAAAGCATGGCGTCGTGCCACTTTATCTAAGATGTCCATGAACAAGGAGTTGTGGTCAACCGCCACGTTCGCTTCTTCATAAATGGGGGCAAATTCATATTGTCCTGGCGCCACTTCATTGTGACGGGTCTTTACCGGAATACCCAATTTGTGACATTCATACTCTACCTCGCGCATGTAACTCATGACACGTTCTGGAATGCTTCCAAAATAATGGTCATCCATTTGCTGACCTTTAGCCGGGGAATGGCCTACAAGCGTACGGCCTGTCATAACCAAATCAGGACGCGCATGAAACAAAGCCTCATCCACAAGAAAATACTCTTGCTCCCAACCAAGGGTAGCATTGACTTTGCTAATGTTCTTATCAAAATATTGTCCCACTTCAACGGCGGCATGATCAATCGCTTGAAGCGCCCTTAGCAAAGGAACTTTGTGATCGAGTGCCTCTCCCGTGTAGGAAACAAAAACGGAAGGGATGCACAACGTACTTCCAAATACAAACACAGGAGACGTGGGATCCCAAGCAGTATAGCCACGTGCTTCAAACGTATTGCGAATACCCCCATTCGGGAAAGAAGATGCATCTGGTTCTGCTTGAACCAACATTCCACCATTAAATTTTTCGATGGCGTGACCATCCTCCGTAGGCTCAAAAAAAGCATCATGCTTTTCTGCCGTAGCACCCGTTAGAGGCTGGAACCAATGGGTATAATGAGAGGCGCCTTTAGAAATAGACCATGCTTTCATCGCTGTAGCCACTTGATCCGCCATGTATCGGTCAATTTTATTCCCCTTTTCAATTGCACTGAGAACCCTTTCATACGCTTCTTTTGACAAGTATTCACGCATGGCCTTTTGATTGAAGACATGTGAGCCATAATACTCAGAAGACTTATTGAAAGGGTTGACAAATTCAACCGGTTGGTGCAAAAAGGCTTGTGCTAAGCCGGAAAATCGTACTAGTGCCATGGTTTATTTAATTTTTTCAAAGTTACCCCCTATTTTTTAGGGGTACAATGACAAAAAAACAATTTTTAAACCATTTTTCCAACAATATTAAGGGGGTCTTCTTTAGAAAAAGAATAAAAAGAGCGAACCAGACTACTTCAAGCGGCCTACCGTGTCTTCGATTGAGTCTTGAATTTCCTTGATACTGTCTTTTGCGTCCTTCAGCGTCGGATCTTGATCCGCTGCCTTGGTGATTTCAGCTTTGAGATCATTGCTGGCATTTCGGACCATTTTGATGGTCTTTGCTGCCATACGAGCAACTTCAGGAAGTTTGTCCGTGCCAAAAAGCATCAGCACCGCAAAAAGCAGGAATACTACTTCTCCGGTGCTGATAAATAGGAACATAAGAAACGTTACGGTTTTTCCTTACCCAAACGATTGCTCGTGTCGTGCAACACCGGCGAAGCAATAAAGAGGGATGAATAGGTACCTACCACAATGCCCAGCAAGATTGCAAAGATGAAACCGCGCAATACCTCACCGCCAAAAACAAAGATGATGAGCAATACAAGAATGGTCGTGAACGAGGTATTAAACGTACGGCTCAAGGTTGCATTGAGTGCGTCATCTAAAACTTCTGACTTCATTTGACCTTTGGTACTTCCCCCAAAGAATTCGCGAATACGGTCAAATACAACAACCGTATCGTTTAACGAATAACCGATCACCGTAAGGATCGCCGCTATGAACGCCTGATCTACTTCTAAAGAGAAAGGCAATACACCATCCAACAAAGAGAAAGCACCTAATACAATGATGGTATCATGAACGGTTGCCGCTACAGCTCCTACTGAGTATTGCCACTTGTTGAACCGCATCAACAAATACAAGAAGATGGCAATTAGAGAGAAGATGACTGCCCAGACGGCAGTGTCTTTGATGTCATCTGCCACGGTAGGACCTACTTGGCGGGACGCAACAAGACCCATGGCATTCTCTTCTTCCGCAGATGGGTTGATAAAAGTAGCCTCATCCATTGGTTGCGCATAGAAACCCTTGATCCCTGCATAGAGGCTGGCTTGAATGGCTTCTTCCACGTCAGCCCCATTTTCATCTACGCGGTAATTGGTGGTGATAACAACCTGATCTGGGCTTCCGAGCGTCTTTACAGCTGGCGTGTAGGCACGGCCATCCGCATCGACCCATTGGCTACCTAAAGAGGCCGCAACAGCAGCCACTTCTACCGGTTGATCAAAGCGCACTTGATACGTACGTCCACCTTCAAAATCAACGCCTAAACTCAGTCCACGTGTAAACAAAGATCCCAAGCTCGCTATAATGAGGATAGCAGAGAAGATGTACGCAGGCTTGCGCAATGACATGAATTTAAAGTTCGTGTTTGTGAACCAGTTCTTCGTAATAGATGTCGCAAAGGACATGTGCTCCGAGCGCTTCAACCTCCATTCAAAATACAAACGCGTAATGAAGATGGCCGTAAACAACGAGGAGGCAATACCAATAATCAAGGTAGTAGCAAAACCTCGGATGGGTCCCGTACCAAATACAAATAAGATGATCGCCGTCAATAGGGTTGTTACGTTTGCGTCAATGATGGCACTACGCGAACCTTTATATCCGTCTGCAATTGCCGTTCTGACTGCTTTACCTGTGGCCAATTCCTCCCGGATTCGGTCATAAATAAGTACGTTCGCATCTACCGCCATACCTATGGTCAGGACAATACCCGCCATACCGGGCAAGGTGAGTACCGCGCCAAACGCATCTAGGATACCAAAGATGAAGAACATGTTGACCACTAGGGCTAAGCTTGCACCAAATCCTGCTCCGCTATAATAGAAGACCATATAGAGAAGCACGACCAACAAGGCAAAGGCAAAGGAATTCATACTGGCAGAAATCGCTTCCTTACCAAGGCTTGGTCCTACGACATCCGATTGAATAATACGCGCAGGAACAGGTAGTTTACCTGCCTTAAGCACGTTGGCTAAATCGGTTGCTTCATCCAGGCTAAATCCGCCTTCAATTTGTGTGCGTCCACCCGAAATCTCGCCATTCACACGTGGATAGCTGTACACTAAATTGTCCAACACGACGGCAACGTGACCCTTTGGGGTCTTGCTTCCTTCTTCTTTGGTCAATTGTTGCCACACTTGCGCCCCTTGACCATTCATCGCCATGGTCACAACTGGATTGTTTCCTTGGTCAAATTCTTGACGGGCATCTACAATAACGCCACCATCTAATTCAGGTTCATTGTTGCGGTTGCCTTGAAGTGCAATCAGTAAAGTGACTTCGCTATTGTTTTCCGGACGCGTCCATGCAAATCGCACATAACGGGCATTGCCAGGAATCAAATTGCGTATTTCAGGCATGGCCAAGTAGCCATTGATGGTGGCCGTGTCTCGCGTTAACGCATAGCCCACAATAGGACCTTCGTTTGGTACAAAAGTTTGTGGATTGACGTTTAGTTGGAATACGTTTAACAATGGATTAAATCCAAGTGCAGATGAGTCTGGCGATGCTTCGGTGCTTTCTGCTGCAGCCACGGTGTTTTCGTCCGTGTTTTCGCCAATAGATGTGGGCAACGTGAAGTCTGTGGCTTCTGCCCCAGCTTCCTCAGAAGTGGCAACTTTCTTAACAGGGTTTTCTATGAGGGAGCGTAGCTTGTCATTGGCATTTACGATGTATTGCATCCATGCTGCTCCTTGGTCAGCACGCCAGAACTCAAGACGCGCGGTGCTTTGAAGCAAACGCTGTACGCGAACAGGATCTTTTACACCCGGTAGTTCAACCAAGATGCGACCCGTGCCGTCCAAACGCTGAATATTGGGCTGTACTACACCAAATTGGTCAATACGAGCCTTCAATACGGTGTATACATTCTGAATCGCTGCTTCTACATCTTCCTGAATCGCTTGTTGAATGGCTTCATCGGTTGCATTGAAACCTAAACGATCGGTCATGTCTTTGGTTCCATACAGGCCTGGATCACTCAATGGACGTGTGTCACGTTCCACATTAAGTGCCTCCATGAAAAGGGGTAAATAGCCTAATTGGCTATTGGCTTGCGCAGCATCTGCAGCTGTAATAGCTGCTTTAAATTGTGCGTCATCTGGATTGCCTACAAGACCTTTGAGAACGTCACGAACAGACACTTCAAGAATCACGTTCATTCCACCACGTAGATCCAATCCAAGATTCATCTCCTTAGCCTTGACTTCCTTGTATGAATAGGATGCAAAGCCTAAATCGTACACGACCTCATTTGACATAGAATCCAATGCATACTGGACCTTCGTCGCATTGTCGCCATACTTGGCATGGATATTTGACTCTACTTGACTCGCAACATAACTGAACGAAAGTTCAAACAGCGATGCAGCTGCAAATACAATAGTGAACAGACGGATAACCCCTTTATTCTGCATGGTTTTTCTTTTTGGAAATAGGCGGCAAATATAGTCCTTCTTTATCTATACTAAAAGGATTGGGACGCTTACACTTGCAATCCGTTCGAAGGAAAATTCTTTGCGGTTATCCGCATAGGATTACAGACCTTTGAAAGGTAGGTTACATTCTATGAAAAGACTCCGCTTCTCCTTCTGTCTCATGTCCTTCCTTTTCCTCAGTGCGATTTCATCCCGTGCGCAAGAAAGCTATGGATTTAGCGCATCCAGCCGAGCGCAATTATGGACCTCAGCGACAGATTCCCTGCCGAATGGTTTTGCTGGCGGATTAAACAATGCCCAAATTTTTAATCTAGATATTAATGGGGATAGTACCCCTGACCTGATCGTCTTTGACCGTGAAGGCAGCCGCTGGCTTCCTTTTCAGCGCGTGAATGGACTTTGGAAATACCGCCCACATTGGACCCAACATTTTCCAAAAGTGGACAACTGGGTCGTGTTTGCAGACTACAGTTGTGATGGTATCCCAGATCTCTTTTGCTCCGTTGTGAACGGAGTTGGCGTGTACAAAGCCAGCCGCATCAATGGTTTTGTCCATTATTCATGGGCCTTGACAGGAGCCTATCTTACCTCCACATATTCCACAGGTCAAGCACCGATCAATTTATTGGTCACTTCCACAGATGTTCCCGCCATACGCGATGTCGATGGCAACGGAACCGTAGATATTTTAACCTTTGGCCAACAGGCTGCAGCCGTAGAGTTTCATAGCAATAGCAGCGCTTGCGCCCTAGATTTCAGCAGGGCGGATGCTTGCTGGGGGGATTTTCTTGAAAATAATTTAACCAATGCCATCACCCTTGATGCTTGTACTGGGAGCCTAGGGGCTGGAGCGCAAACGGAAGGCGGTTTACATAGTGGTTCCACCCTACTAACCCTTGATTTAACGGGCAATGGGTTACTAGATATTCTTCTCGGCGATGTCAGCTTTAGTAACGCTGTAGCCGGGTATAACATAGGCAGCATAGCGGTGGCCAATATTGAATCGCAAGACAGCACTTGGCCGAGTAGCCATATTCCCATTCACCTCCCCGTGTATCCCATGTTTTCAGCTGCGGACGCAAACCTTGATGGACTTGTCGATGTCATCGCCTCGCCAACCATGCCTACGGGCATCAGCGACACCTGTGTTTGGCTCTACCAGAATACTGGGACCGCAACCGCCCCTATATGGACCTTGACGGATTCTAGCTTTTTACAAGGACACATGTTGGATGCTGGACGCTATGCGGTCCCAGAACTAGCAGACTTGACCACCGACGGGTTGTTGGACCTCATTGTAGGGACCGCCCAAGGCATCGAATTTTGGAAAAATGTAGGCAGCGCAACCCATCCCGATTGGCAACGCCAATCCCTGAATGTTTCGCCTGCCGCACAAGCCGCGCTGAAGGCAGCATGGTGCGCCCCGACCGCGGCAGACCTCAATGGAGATGGCTTGCTCGATTTACTCATTGGGCGCAATGATGGGAAATTGGCTTTTTGGGCCAATTCGGGGACTTATTTTAACCCTGCCTTTACGGGCCAAGTAAGCAGTGCCTTTCAGGGAATTGACGTTGGGCAGTTTGCCACCCCTGAATTGGCTGACCTTGATGGGGACGGTGACATGGACCTTTTGGTAGGGAATGAATTGGGTGCCGTCGCCTATTATGAAAACATCAACACGGTCTACACGCTAGTGACGAATCAGTTCGGTGCCATTGATGCAGATTTTCGGGGCGTATCCGCTGGGCGTGCTATCCCCCGCTACGTCAACTTGGACGGGCGTGGATTTTTAGCCCTTGGAACGGCAGACTCAGGCGTCTATCAGTTGGATTCATTGAGCTTCACGCAAAATGCCCCTACCAGTGTGGACCTTACCATTGGTACCGGATCTACAGCAACCTCCAGCGTCATTGAAACGCCATGGGGAAGCAGTAAAAGAGCAGGACGCCATCAGTACCTCATCAAGGCCTCCGAAATGGCTGCTGCAGGGCTGAGTGCAAGTAGAATAACACATCTAAGCCTTAATGTGGTCTCTGTAAGTTCGCCCTACCTAAGTCAAGGATTTAGTCTTCGCATAGGGCACAGCTCGCTTGATAGCCTCAAGGGTTATGCCCCAGAAGGTCAGCTGTGCTATTCATACATTCATGTCCCCACCCAAGGCTGGAATGCGATTACCCTGCAATCCCCCTTTGACTATAATGGGGTATCAAACGTCGTGATTGAGATCTGTTTTAGCAAAAATGTACCGAGCTCAGATGTGCATTTGGCGGCTACGCCAACCGCCTTTCCCTCCCATGCCTTTGGTGATGTATTTAACCATAATAGCATCACGACCAACGGCTGCACAATGCCCTATTTAGGAAGTGACAGCTTACGGCCTGACTTCCGATTCACGCTCATTCCACGCATGCCTATAAGGCGTCACTGGCTGCGGGATGGGCGGCATAATGCACCTGTTATTGCAGACATGGACGGTGATGGCCGCCCAGAAATGGTGATGGGACTGTCAACGGGTGGATTGCGCTTTTTTGCGGGCGATACAACCTCTATCAATCTGCCCGAATGGCCATGGCCTTCTTCGCCCCCCATCCAAAGCTTGGAAGTATTTCCCAACCCAGGAAATGAAGGATTCTGGCTTAACGGAGGGGATGGTGAAATTCGCATCCTAGATATACAAGGACGACCGATGCACCAACAAGCTGATGTCGAATGCGCTTCAGTGCCCTACATACGTACCAACCAATGGCCCGATGGGGTGTATATTATCCAGCAAGGATCCCAGTTTGTTCGTTGGATTAAGACGCATTAAGCCCTTGGTGCCCTTAGGCTTTCAAGAATGGGTTTTGGTCTATGATGGCCCTTGCGCTTTATGTCAAAGGTCCGTTCGTTGGATCATGGAACGCGACAAGCACGCACTCTTTCGATATACGCCCTTACAAAGCACATGGACGCAAACCTTCTGTGAGCAACAAGGCATCCCCTTGCCTCAATCCGTCATGTTGGTCGCTGGATCACACTACTGGGAGGGCGCTGAGGCTGTGGTCATGGCATGCAAACAACTAGGAGGGCGCTACCGCATAGGGGCTTTTTGCCTGGCCTATACACCTGGCCTAAAAAAAATGTACCGGTGGCTTGCGCAGCACCGGTACAGCATTTTCGGGAAAAAGGAAGAGGCGCTTACAACGTGTCCAGGACCGCGTTCATGGCGCGAACCGCATCCGCACTCTTATTGAATGCTGCCTGTTCTGAATCTGTGAGGTTGTATTCTACTATCGACTCCCAGCCATTTTTTCCAATGACAACGGGCACCCCAAGACAGATATCCTTTTGGCCATATTCGCCCTCGAGATAAACACAGCAAGGAAAGATTTTTTTCTGATCTCGTACAATACTTGCGACCAACGCCGCACCTGCGGCCCCTGGCGCATACCATGCAGAGGTGCCAATAAGTCCCGTGAGCGTGGCGCCCCCTACCATGGTAGCTGCCTTGACTTCTTCTAACTTTTCGGCAGAAAGGTGCTGCGCTACAGGCGTGGACTGGTAAGATGCCAATCTTGTAAGTGGAATCATCGTCGTATCCCCATGGCCCCCAATGACTGAGCCTTGTAAGTCACTTGCAGGAACCCCCATGGCTTCAGATAGGTAATACTTGAAACGGCTACTGTCCAAAATACCGCCCATCCCGATGACGCGATGCTTTGGCAAGCCGTTTTCCTTCGCCGTCAAGTAGGTCATAGTATCCATTGGATTCGAAATCACCACGATGATTGCATTGGGTGAATGCGTCAAGGCCTGTGACACTACTGTGCGCACAATGCCCGCATTAGTGCCAATCAACTCTTCTCGGGTCATGCCTGGCTTACGGGGTAAGCCGCTCGTTACTACCACTACCGCAGAGCCTGCTGTAGCAGCATAGTTATGGGTCACACCCTTTACTTTGGTGTTAAAACCATGCAGGGTTGCCGTCTGGTTCATGTCCATGGCCTTGCCTTCAGCAAAGCCCTCTTTGATATCCAGAAGAACAACTTCTGTGGCGAGTTCCATGCGGACCATCGCTTCTGCACATGTAGCACCTACGTTACCGGCGCCAACTACTGTGATTTTCATATGTAGTAGGATCTTTTGTTTGTGAATGGACTGCAAAGTTAGCTGGGCTTACGCGTCAATGCGGGCATAGCGCGCATTCTTCTCGATAAACTCACGACGTGGCGGAACATCATCTCCCATCAACATAGAGAAGATTCGGTCTGCTTCTGATGCATTGTCAATGGTGATTTGCTTGAGGGTACGTCCTTCAGGATTCATGGTAGTCACCCACAACTGCTCTGCATTCATCTCACCCAAACCTTTGTAGCGCTGGATACCAATGCCCGTTTGCTCTTCACCACCTAATTCTCTGGCAATTTGATCGCGCTGCGCTTCGTTCCACGCATAGGCAGACTTACTGCCTTTTTTGACCAAATACAAGGGAGGGGATGCAATGTAGATATAGCCACTTTCGATCAACTCCTTCATGTAGCGGAAGAAGAAGGTCATAATCAACGTGGCAATGTGTGACCCATCCACATCCGCGTCACACATGATGACAATTTTGTGGTAGCGCAATTTGACCATATTCAATGCCTTTGAGTCTTCCTCCGTGCCAATACTCACGCCCAAGGCAGTGTATATGTTCCGGATTTCTTCGTTTTCAAAGGCCTTGTGTTGCATTGCCTTTTCAACATTGAGAATCTTACCACGAAGGGGCATGATAGCCTGGAATTTACGATCGCGGCCCTGTTTTGCTGTTCCACCCGCTGAATCACCCTCTACCAAGAATATTTCGCACAACGCAGGGTCTGTTTCAGAACAATCCGCCAATTTTCCTGGCAGGCTATTACCGCCCAAAACGGTTTTGCGTTGTACCATTTCGCGGGCCTTCCGCGCTGCAATCCGCGCTTTAGCTGCAAGGACAACCTTTTGCACGATGATGCGGGCTTCATTGGGATGCTCTTCCAAATAATTGTTGAGCATCTCTCCCACAATACGGTCTACAGCGCCTGCCACTTCTGAGTTACCCAATTTGGTTTTGGTTTGACCTTCAAATTGGGGTTCTTGAACTTTCACAGAAATGACGGCGGTCAATCCTTCACGGAAGTCATCGCCTGCCACTTCTATTTTCTCTTTGGTTAAGATGCCACTTTCATCCGCATATTTTTTGAGCGTGCGGGTCAGTGCACGACGGAAGCCCGCCAAGTGCGTGCCTCCTTCGTGGGTATTGATGTTGTTAACGTAGGAATGGAGATTTTCAGCATAGCCGGTATTGTAGCTCATAGCTACTTCTACGGGGATACCTTCAATTTCCCCTTCCATGTACATGGCATGAGGGATTAACGCCTCACGATTTTGGTCAATAAAGACGACAAACTCACGCAGACCCCCTTCGGACATAAACTCTTCAGTCCGCGATACGCCATCCTCATCCTTGTCGCGATCGTCCGTCAATTGAATGCTTATGCCTCGGTTTAGATAAGCCAACTCACGCAGACGCGCAGCCAAGATGTCATATTGGTATACGGCTTCATAGAATATGCTTGCGTCAGGTTGGAAGGTGACAATCGTTCCGCGATAATCCGATTCCCCAATTTCTTTTACTGGGTACAAGGGTTTACCAATAGAATATTCCTGTTGGTATTCCTTGCCTTCGCGGTGCACATTGACTTGCAAAAGCGAGGATAAAGCGTTGACACAGGATACGCCTACGCCGTGTAATCCACCCGAAACCTTGTACGAGTCTTTGTCAAACTTCCCTCCTGCATGCAAAACCGTCATCACGACCTCCAGCGCAGATCGATTTTCTTTGGTGTGGATAGCCACAGGAATGCCTCGTCCATCATCCTTTACGGTGACTGAGTTGCTTTCATTGATGGTGACTTGAATCGAGGTTGCATGACCTGCCAGCGCTTCGTCAATGGAGTTGTCAACAACTTCATAGACCAAGTGGTGGAGTCCTTTTTGGCCAACGTCACCGATGTACATCGCAGGACGTTTTCGTACTGCCTCAAGTCCTTCAAGAACCTGGATGCTATCCGCGCCGTAATTTTGGGATTCACTCATAATGGGTGTGGGTAAAAATGTCTATCCTACAAAGATAACTTCAGCAGTTTTCCTAGGGGTTCAGCGCAAACAAAAACATGCGCGTTTATGAACATTTTTTTCAACAAGAGCGCTTTTCTCGCACTCTCGCATGCGGGGCTCGTTTTACCTTAAAATTTGTAAACCAAGCCCAAATTTGCCCTAATTCCCTGAATGGGGTAGCCCAACCACCAGGTCGCCCGGCTGTGAAACAGGTTTTCTACTTTAAATGTGGCATTCAACTGCGCATTGTACGTGTATACCGCAGAGAGTCGTCCATCCAAAAATCCAGGCAATGAAATTGGCTCTGATGCACCTGGTGCAAGGCGCGATCCATGGTAAATAACCGTTGACTCCAATCGAATCTTATCCTTGATATTGAAGAAAGCCTGTCCCCCTATTTCGGCGTTGGGTACGTGATATAAGGCACCCCCATCTGTTCTTGTGGCATTGCGCAACAGGGCAAAGGCCCGCACTTCCCAACCGAGTCCATTTTGAAAACTCAATTCACCCGATGGCTCGAGCATGGTTACGCCCACATACTCAACCTGAAAACGGCCACTGTCCATTCCTGATGACATATCTGCCGCATTTCGGGTATACATAGCATAATTGGCGTAGGACCGCTGACGAACCCCGAATCGATAGCCAATCGTAGAAGTTAAACGTCCTGATGCCCCAGCATACAAACTGGCTTGACGCACCGCTTCATAGGCAGCCGTCTCGGATAAAAAGGACATGTCGTTCACCCTGGAGCGCATGCCGCCATTGTCAGTAGACCCCTCGAGTCCGGCGTAGAGGTTTAAAACCTGCTTCACCAAAGGAAATTCAAGGTGGACTACGGGAGGCAGGTAAGGCTTGTCCAATACTGCACCGCGGCCCGTAAAAATGGCATTCAATCCCACCCTGAAATACAAATTGCCCACACTATCCGATACAGCAGGAGAAAACTGCCCCGCCCAAAAGTCTTGCGGGCCAATAGGCAGTCCAGTGCTGTCTTGATTTCCGGCTTGAAAAAGATGGTTCCAAGAACCCGTAAGAGGCAGTTCTAAATCCACATCTTGGACAGGTAATTTCCAATCAATCCCTCCACCTAAACCTGACTCTGTTTGCCGACCTCCTTGGTCAATCCAATGATGGCCATTGAGATGGGCACCATGGAAAATTTGCTTTCGGCGTATACGGCTCATGGTATAGTCAACGCCTAATTGGTAATCCTGTATCCATCGTCCAGGTGCTGCATTTGCAGTATCCGCTGCATTAAACGGACTCAAAGGCTGACCATAAAAGGCATAGCGATTCCAGTCGGCACTCCCTTTGGTACTCAAACGCCCGCGACCGATAATACGTGCATAGTGGCCACTAAGATTGTTTTCCATCCACAGAGCACGGTTAAATACCTGAAGCGGTGTTCCCTGTGCATCCTTCGCGCTAAAACCCCCTTGCGTAGAAAAATGTTGGCCCGAAATACCCCAGCGTTGCAAATCTGAGCGGGCATTTCCTAGCGCAAAACCGACATCTGCAGTAGCGTAATTGCCAAAGGACATGTGCCCCGTATTTGCAGGCAATCGCTCCAAGCGCGTGCGACTGATTTTGATAGGCGGTATCGCTTCCATTCTGGGTTCGGGCACCCACGTACGGGTTCGTAGGCTCACAGAGACGGGCAGTTTTTCTACTGTTGTGTCCATCACATTGGGCTGTCCTGTAATCTTGATGCCTTCTGCCACTTGTGCCTTGTATTTTTCAGTGACGGAAATCTCCAAACCGTTCATCACAGGCTGTGCCAAGGCCGTGATAGCGGCACTTGCAAATAAGGTAAATAGGATACGCTTCATGGAAGGGTGGGCGTTTCAAGGATTGTGTCAACTGCAGCGCCTGTCTGATCCTCTGGGACCGTATTTAGCGATGCTTTGAATTTTTTGGCCAGCTCTGCCGTTTCGGCAATAAAATTTTCTGCGATGACAAAGTCCAAGGTGTAATTCGCCTGGAACAAATCTTCTAATCCCGCATAGTTATGCGCTAAGACCAGTAGGGCTTTATAACGCCACGCACCTTGACTTGGAAGATTATCGATCAACCAAAATATTTCATCATTAGAGGCAGTGTAGGCCCCGTCCAAATAAGACACGAGTGCTTCAAAGTACGATGCCTCTGCCTGAAGGAGTGCTGGGCCCTCTTTTTTAAGCGCAGCATAGGCACTGAGTGATTTGTCCACCCACATTTGTGCACCTACTTCGAGTCCAACGCTACCCCAACTCGGGATAAAGTCCGCCGTTTTAGTGACCTGCTGGGCCTTTAAAGCAAGGGCCATGGCATCACGCGCCATATTGGCTTTCGCTTCCGTTCGCATTTCGGGACTGTTTCGCTCATCCGCTGCCACCACTTCTGAATAGCCGTAAGCCACCTCTAGGTTTGCCCTCTGTTGGTTGCCCTGCATCATGGCTACATTGGCCTCGCGAAGCAAACTCGGGTCGTCCGACAAGGAAAGCAAAGACTCAGCGGCAAGCAGCATTTCATCTGCCTTCTTTCGGGCTGTTGAGATACGGAGTATCCAGGTCCAAGCATTAATATGGTATTCGCCAATGGGACCTTGGGTTATCTTACGGAAGGACGCCAACGCTTCATCGGGCTTATTCAGACGACGCGCAGACTCACCGGTATAATGGTGGGCTTTTTCGGTGAAGAATCCGTCAGGGAAACGCGTCAAATAGCGTCCAAAACCTTTTGCAGCTTCTTCAAAATTGGATTGCGCGTACTTGTCATAGGCTGACATATAGGCAACGCTGTCTAATTCGCTTGCACGCACCTGAGCAAAATCAATGCCCTGAACCCAGGTGAGGTAATCATCAATGCGGTTTGCTTCATCATAGACTGAACGTGCCGTCGTGATTGCCTCACGTGCTTCTGGGGTGCCTGGGTACTTGTTCACCACCTCCTGAAAAGTGAGAATGGCCGCATCTAATCGCTGGTCATTGCGTTGCGCTATAGCCACGTTGAGGGCAGCACGCCTTGCTTGTTCAGAACCGGGTACCCTCCGCATGTATTGAAGAAAATCTGCCTCTGCGGCGCTGTTGTCACCGCGGCGTAATTCTGTTTGTGCCAGCTCAAACAAGGCTTCTTCTGCATACTTTCCACCAAATGCATCTTGTCCATCCTTGGCTTGGGACAGTTTGCGCAAAAGATCCATTTTCTGTTGGTCTTTGCCTAACAGGCCCATGCACAGCGCTTGTTGATATTTTGCATAGCCGAGATAACGTCCTTTCGGCTCATTGCGCACAGATTTCTCATAATATTCTTGCGCCAAAGCGTGCTTTCCGAGTAAGAAATACAAATCAGCAAGGCGCAGGGTAGCGTCAAAGGTCTTACGGTCGGTGGGCTTCGCATCTTGCAGATATACGCGGAAGCCGGATGCCGCATCTTCTAATCGATCTAATTTATAGAGACAATACGCCTTGTTATATAATGCCGTAGAGCGCTCGGTTAGGGTATAACTACCTGGCGTTTTGAGGAAAGATTCAAATTGCGCCAAGGCTTCTTGCGCATCACCTTTGCGGTAGGCCAATTCGCCCAACCAAAAATGACTCAAAGCGACAAAGGTTAAGTTCTGGGGATAGCCCAAGGATTTATTGAAGTACTCCTGCGCGCCACTCCAGTCACTGACCTGAAACAACTCTACCGCGCGAAAATAGGCCACACGTTGATAGGCCTCACGCATGGCCATAGTGCCCATGCCCGTTTGCACAATCGCTTCCATGGCACGGCCGTAATCCTTCGAAGTGATGTAGAGATTGGCGAGGTATTCATTCGCCTCACGTCGGTGTTCTGTTTGAGGGAAGTCTACCAAAAAGCGTTTAAAAAGATTCAGGGCATCCCCAAAAGGACTCGAGCTCTTGTAGGTCAATTTGGCTGCCTGAAACGCAGACTCTTCTTGTATGACCGGATCGTTCGCTGTTGAACTGATGGCGGCAAATGCGCTCAAGGCTTCTTCAAACTGCCCTTCTTTCACATAGCAATCAGCCAATAGATAGAGGCCAAATTCAGAAACTTGGCTGTTGTTCAGCGAGATTTTATTCAGGGCTTGAATCGCTTCTTTGTAGCGGCCGGTTTGGGCGCTGACCACCCCGAGTTGATAGTAGTCATCAGCGGTCATCTTTCCCCCAAGATCACGGTGCATCGCGAGATAGGGCAAGGCTTCGGGATAGCGCTTTTTC
This sequence comes from Cryomorphaceae bacterium BACL7 MAG-120322-bin74, assembly GCA_001438205.1. Classification (GTDB taxonomy): domain Bacteria; phylum Bacteroidota; class Bacteroidia; order Flavobacteriales; family Schleiferiaceae; genus TMED14. Next base: position 85,148 of record LICG01000001.1, on the reverse strand, counting down.
TTGTAAAGACTTTGGCCAATCAGTTTGGCGATTTCAGGTGTGCGCTTGGCGGAGGCATTCTCCATCAAAGACTGCCCCAAAGTGAGCAACTTATCGTCCAAGCCCTGGCGGGCATACATCTGGGCTAAATAGTATGGCACCACAGCGCCAAATTCTTCATGGTCCTGCAACGGTTCAAGATTCTCCATCGCCGTCACATCGTTGGTGTCTAGGTACGCGATGTGGCCGTAATAGTATTGTGCAGAAGCGGCAACTGGAAATCTGGTTGCCTTCGCGGCGGCAAATTGCGGACGTGCTGCATCATATTCTTCAAGCAAGAAATGTGAATAGCCCAGCTTAAACTGTACTTCTGCCCGCTCTGTCTTGGGAAGGTATAAGCCATCGAGTCGGCGAAGCCAATCGCGCGCATCTGCATATCGGCGACGGTTAAAGGAATATTCCGCCATTTCCAACACCGCTTCCTTTCGGCGAGAAGTGCTTGGGTAGGCATCCAAAAAAGCCAAAACTTGGTCATCCGCATCACGGTTCATTAGGCGCACGGCACAAATCGAACGGAAAAATGCTGCCTGCTCTGCCAAATCAGTCTGTGGATCCATCTGTGAAAGCACGATGTCAAAGCCTTCCGCAGCAGGTGCATACAAGGCACGATCAAAAAGCGCACGGCTATCCGCATAGCGCGAAGTGGGTGTGGTATGAGAGAACGGGGCTTGTCCGTGCGCCGCTGCGGCACCGACCAAGCAGAGTATCAAGAATAGTCTTCGCATCATTGTAAGAAGCATAAAGGTAGTCCGGACGGGGAAAATCCTGTTAATTTGTGGCATAAACCATGCCCATGTCTGCAACTACGCCCATTTTATCCCTATCCAACGCCGATATTTATCAAGGTGATCACTTGATTTTGAGCCAGATAAGCCTCGAAATGCAAGAAGGAGACTTTGTCTATTTGATTGGGGCAACGGGTTCTGGAAAATCCTCTTTACTCAAAACTTTGTACGCAGACTTGCCTTTGACTGTAGGGGAAGGGCAATTAGTTGGATATGATTTGCCCAGCATGAAGGATAAAGACATTCCCTTCTTGCGCAGAAATTTGGGCATCGTCTTTCAGGATTTTCAATTGCTGATGGACCGAAGTGTCTTCGACAACCTCGATTTTGTTTTGCAGGCGACCGGACATCACAACAAATCAGAAAACAGCGACCGCATTCAACAGGTGCTCAAGCGCGTCAGCATGGCCACCAAGGAGCACAAAATGCCTTACCAATTGTCGGGTGGTGAGCAACAGCGCGTAGCCATTGCTCGCGCCTTATTGAACAACCCGCCGCTCATACTTGCGGATGAGCCTACGGGTAATCTAGACCCTCATACTTCGGAAGAAATCATGCATTTGATGGAAGAGATTTCTGCTTCAGGTAGAACCATTCTTATGGCGACCCATGACTATGCCTTGCTTCTGAAATTTCCGCACCCAACTTGGAAATGCGCCAATGGGGGAATCAGCAGCACGGTGCAACGAACCCTCTAAACGTCCTCTAGAGTAATGAGGAGGCTTGCAAGGGCTGTGTCCAAAAACGTCGCGCCTCCTCGGCTTTGATTGCTCTATCGGTATCCCATCCAAGATTTTCAACGGTCTGAATCGCCTTTTCAAGGCTTAAACGGTCCGTATAGGTCAAAATTCCCGCTTCTTCGGACAAGGACAAACCTTGAACAGCTGCCTCATGCGCCAAAATCCATCGCGCTTGATAGAGTGCTTGAATCAACTTCAACTTGACCCCTAGGCTGTGCTCTGCGTGAACCAAAACCATAGAGGCTTGGGCAAATGCGGTATGCATCATGGCATCATCGGGTTGATCTAGGACAGTAATTCCATGATGTGCGGCGGACCGACGTAATTCCTTTGAAAAACCATGACCCGCCCATGTTACCGAAACAGAAAGCCCATGCGTTAAACATGCCGCTTGGGCGTTTTCTGGTACAGAAAATTTTCCAGGGACGAGTAACATAGTGCGCTGTGCAGGTTCAAGAGGGATGCTTCCTGGGAATTTTTTCTGCGGGGGGAGAACAAGGGGGGGCTTTCCACCTAGGGCGATCCATAAGAGGGCATCTACGGGACTCAAAACCCACACAGGTCCTTGCCATCGCTTGGCTAAGTTCGTCTCCCAACGTGAAAGTAAGGTGGCTTCACGACGCAGATACAAGGCTTTGAACCCTTTTTGTATTTCCCCAAGGCTCTTATAGTACAGTGCTTCTGGATTATGCCAACGCAAGATGGCCGAAGCCGGATACGTGAGGCCCGTTAGGTGGGTTCCTTGCACGAGGTGATGTCCCTTAGCCATGTTGAGGCTATGCTGCATTTGCCGGCTCTTTCTACTGCCGACCATGTAGGGAATCCCTGCAGTAAAAAACAACCAAAAAGCCCCTTTTTTTCTGCGATACGTGCGCCATTGCACCCCTGGATAATCGGTCATTTGCAGCGGAACAGGATGCGCTAATCTTTCCTTGGCCGTGGCATGAAGCACCACCTGAAAACCAGCCGCTAGGAGGCTTTCGAGTTGTCCTTTCACTTCTAAGGTTCCCCCATACGGAGGGGGCTCTAGGCGGTCCATGGACCAAATATGGACAGTGTGGATGCCCTCCATTCGATCGATAAGTTGGTGCCAAACACGCTTTTCATTTCCCCAATGGAAGCGATGTGCCGATGCCTGCGCAGCCCGCGAAGCACTGGCGTAGGTATCGGACTTCATAAGGGACCCTACCGCTTCGAGGATGGTCTCGGGTGTAATATGTGAAAGAACCTTCCCTGCCGTTCCCAAATGCTTCTCTACTTCGACTAAACCACTTGCAATCACGGGAATGCCCGCCTGGAAATAATCAAACAATTTATTGGGTAGGCTCCAACGGTAGTTTTGGCTTTTGGGCTTGTCCAATGAAAACCCGACGTGGGCGGCACGGGTGTACTGCGCCAGTTCTTCGCGTCCTACACGTCCCACAAAGCGAACTTTTTCATGGATCCAACCTTGATGTTGGGCCTCTGCTTGTAGCGATGGAATAGCGTCACCTGACCCAACCAAGAGCAAAAGAGCAGACGCATGTGCACCCGCCGCCTGCAAGAGCTCTTCTGCCCCTCTATCCATGTTAATTCCCGCACCTTGAAGAATCCAAATGGGTCGATCTTCGGGCAGTCCAAGTGCCCGACAAGCCAATAGTCTCCGTTCTTCTTGCTGAAGGTCTCCTTCTGCGGCAAAGGGCAATCCACCCTCAGGTAGCAGCGGAACATTGCGCACAATATCCATGGATTGACCATACTCCGCATAGTACGCTTGGGCTATGGAGGCATTGACCGTTACACCAAAATCAACCCTGGGCATGGTGCGCCGTTCGACCCAGCGCCAAAGGGACTGAATCCAAGGCCGTGATTCTAACTCAGGCGCACCTAAAAAGTACTCATGGCTATCATACACCAAGGGCTTTTGACGGCGGCTTGCCCAAAAAGCCTGAGGCCAAAGCGTGTCAAGATCGTTAGCCAAATACACATCCGGTCGGGCCTTGCGCAAAAGGGACCAAAGGCGCATTTGATATTCTAGGTAGAAGAAGGGGCCCCGCTGAAATCGGCAAGGCAATCGAATGGTTTCATAGGGCCGCTCCACGGGGGATGGATTGGGAAAGGTTCGACCCACCAGGATGGGATGATAGCCCCGCTCCATCCAAGCCAAACAGGTGCGATGTACCCGTTGGTCCGAATGCAAATCATTGATTACCGAAAGAAGCACCGTGGGCATACCCACGAAGGTAGGCCATAGCAACGGCTATCTTTGCAGCCATGGACCCGAAGCAACTGCGCATTTCTGACTATAGCTATGTACTCCCAGAGGACCGGATAGCCCAATTTGCCATAGAGCCGCGTGATGCGGCAAAACTGCTGGTTCATGGCCAGGGGAAAACATCCCACCGCCAAGTTGCGCAAATGGCTTCAGCATTAGAAGATCTTGGCTTTAGATCTGGCGGGCACCTTGTCTTGAATGAAACCCGCGTGGTGCAGGCCCGCTTGTTTTTCCCGCGCGGGGAGGCGCACCCCTTTGAATTATTCTATTTGAGTCCCGAAGCGGGTTCAGTCGAACAAGCCATGGAAGCTACCAGGGAACTTATTGCGCGGTGCAAGGTGCGTTTTTCAAAAAAATGGAAAGCGGGACAAGTCCTTCAAATGGATTCACTGTCTGCTGAGCGCATTCATATCGAAGGAGATGTGTCTGTCGTGCGTTTTTTTTGGGATGGACCCAAAACGTGGTCGGAGATCTTGGCACACCTAGGTGAGCTGCCCCTACCTCCCTACATGCGACGCAAGGCAGAGGAACATGATCAACATCGCTATCAAACTGTTTTTGCCCGAGTGGAGGGTTCAGTTGCCGCGCCCACGGCGGGCTTACATTGGACACCAGCATTGCTCACAGACATGGATGCCCTTGGTTGGAAGACTCAGTCCGTCCGATTGCATGTGGGTGCGGGAACTTTTCAGCCCGTCCTAGTCGATGCGATGGAAGGCCACCCCATGCATGCGGAAGAGATCCACATAACCAGAGAGACCTTGCAGTCGCTGGCGGATGGTCGACCCATTTGGGCAGTAGGCACAACGGCTGCGCGCACACTTGAGAGCGTGTACTGGCTAGGCTGCATTAGCGCTAGCGGCATGCCTTTACCGAAAGTGTTGGATCAATGGACCCCTTATGATCTTGATGTACCCAAAATGTCGCGTTCAGAAGCGCTGCGGGCCTTGGGGACGTATCTAGACGAAACAGGTCAAAGCAGCCTTACAAGCCATACGGCCCTCTTGATCGCCCCGCCCTATTCTTTTCGGGTTGTCGATCTTTTGATGACCAATTTCCACCAGCCACAGAGCACCCTACTTCTTCTAATTGCCGCTGGGATTGGGTCCCCCTGGAAAGATCTCTATACCCAAGCGTTGGCTCAGGAATATCGATTTTTGAGCTACGGCGACGCGTGTTTATTTCGGCTTTCCAACGGGCCATAAACTTGTGTAGGGATTGTCAAGTATTTTTAGACGTTTTCAACCGGTTTTTTTGGGGCATGCGCAGAATTTTGGACCGTGCTTCTTTTTCTACTGTCCCTATTTTGCTGTGATGTGATCCCCGAAGGGGTGAAACAATCTGCGCCGGAAAATGGCGATACCCTTATCGCGCTTTGGTGGAATCTGGAAAATGCATTTGACACCCTGAAAGATCCTACTACGCGGGATGATGACTTCACCCCAAATGGAATCAAAGAATGGACACGCTACAGGTATTACCGTAAAATGCAACGGCTAAGCAAGGGCCTGCGCGCGGCCGCAGGTCAAAACATCCCAGACTTCATAGGCGTTTGCGAAGTTGAAAATGCGCAAGTATTAGATGATCTTCAGGAAAGTTTTCCTTGGGAGTGGCCTATGTGGCGCTGCCACCGTGATAGTCCGGACGCACGAGGTATAGACGTAGCTGTTTTCTACAACCATCAACGATGGCGCCTAGACTCCGTTGCATTTATTGCGCAAGTACACACAGGAAAGAGTCGTGAAGGGGTATGGACTTTGTTCCAGTCTAAAAGTGAGGACGATACCATCGTGCTGGTATGGGTGCACCTCCCCTCTCTGCGGCAGCCTAATGAACGTGTGAGAAAAGAAGCGTTGGATCTTCTTGTATCTCATCGAGAAGTGGACCTAATCATTGGAGATCTGAATACGCATCCCAATGGACCCCTCGGTATTTGGATGTCTCAGATTGGCTTGATCGAATTACATTCCATCATCCCATGGGGCACCTATGCCTTTGGCAAGAGGTGGAGTCATTTGGATAGTGCTTGGTCTTCGGTTTCATCCCAATGGCAGGGAGCATATCAGGCAATACCCTTCGGAACGCACTCAAAGCCAGGCAACAGCCCCACCATTAAACCCACCTTTTACGCGGGGAAATACTACGGAGGCGCATCCGACCACCTACCCTTGTTCATCAAAGTGTGGAAGAACCCCGTATCTCCGTATATTTATGGTTCAACTTCTACACGTTAAGTACCATGAAAAAGTATGTAGTGCTCTCCCTTGTCGCCATTGCCTTTGCAAGCTGCACAACGAATGAACCAGAGCCCACTCCCGAAAAGTATATCACCGATGATTTGGTGGTAACGGAAGATCAAAAAGCTTTCTTAATCGAAACCACGGGTACGTGGTGTCAATATTGCCCAAATGGTGCAGCATTGATGTTAAAAGAAATGCGCAAGTACAATGTGGATGGCGATAGCAATATCCGCGTCATTGGCTTTGCCTCACATACCGGAGACCCTCTTGTTACCCCAGTTCAAACTTTATTGAACAATACATTCCCTACGAGTGGGGTTCCTAACTTCTATGTCAACAATGCTGATGCTGGCCAAAGTGTTTCTGGCCCAGTAAGTGCTGCTTTGAGCGGTATTCCCGTTGTCGGTGTTGCGCACATTACGCATGAAAATGCAGAAGGTGATACCGTGATTGTGGATATCAAAGTGCAATTCTTTGAAGACAGCAAGAACACTTCTTACTTCGTTCAGAGCTATTTGCTCGCAACAGGTATTGAAGCACGTGAATACACCGTAAACAGTATGCCCGTCAACTTAAACCAAGTTTCTTCCGTACCTATTGTTACGACGGGGTCCGGTGTGACTCCTTCCACTTGGGCTGTTGATACGGTGGGCAGAAAAGCCGGTGACGTTTACACCCATGACCATATTCCCGTAGTACAAGGCGTGACAGCTTTTGATTGGGGCGTTACCCTTGATACGGTAAACCCATTGGGACGCTCGTATTTCAAGGGTGACATCTTTGGATCAAAGTATACCCCTATCCAACTGAAGCTTCCAAAATTGCTTCCTGCTTTTCCGGGTGTAGAATATGAAGTTGTTACGGTGATCTGGTCTGAGCGCTTTGATGGCACTGCAGGCGTTCTTTTTGTAAACGGCTACGAAGGCAAATAAGACCTTCCAATTCAGATTTTAAAAGGCGCGCCCTCTGGGTGCGCCTTTTTTCATTTTAACAGCGCTATTCGTTGGTATTGACACACGTCTTTTTCGGCGTGGCCATCCGCTCCCCTTATTTCTTGAAAGCCAAGATGCTTTAACACCTTAGCAGAAGCCCTATGCTCAACATGGTGCTGCACTATCATAGTCTGTCTGTTTTTTGCTCTTCTGCCCAGCGTATAGTTACCTCTCGCGCCATTGTGGCCTAGCCTTGATTCCCATAAGCGGCATGTAACCACGCGCACAAGTCCATGTCCTTTTGCGTATTAGGCAGACCTCACCATCCCAATCAGATATGATCTGTATTTCGGAAGAGTAGCCTGAGCCAAAAGCTGAAAATTGATTCTATTGCTGGACAAAGTCCTATGCTTCCCCCTTCTTTAAAATGCAGATCCCCGGTCCATCGAAGAACGCGGGGATCTGCTTTTAATGCGAAAATAGGTTGACCATCATCCTTTCTCCAGGCTGTAAAATGAAGCTCAGGATGGCTTCGTTATGACCTGTTACTTCTCTTGACGGCGCATGCGACGATTTCCCCCTTCTTTTTGGGCTTCCATCATATCATTCATACGCTGTTGCAATTTTGAGGTCTTACCGCCATTCGCTTTATTGGCCATCAATTTGGCATGAATCGATTCTTCATCAATAAAGAAGCGACGAATCATCCACTGCTGACCAAAAATTAAAATGTTACTTACAAAGTAATAGAAAGAAAGGCCCGAAGCATAATTATTGAACCAAACCAAAAGCATCACGGGCATGAGGTATTGGATGATGACCATTTGTTGTTGCATCATACTATTCCCTGATTGAGGCGTCATGGAATTATTGAACTTGGTATAGATATACGTAGAAATCGCCATCAAAATGGTAAACAAACTCACATGATCACCATAAAAGGGAATGGTAAACCATTGACCAAACTCAAAAACAGAGTCATACGATGACAAATCCGTTGCCCATAAGAACGACTGTTGACGCAATTCAATGCTCGCGGGAAAAAAGCGAAACATGGCAATGAGAATAGGGAATTGCAATAACTGGGGAATACACCCTCCTAGGGGGTTTACACCCACCTTTTGATACAAGGACATGACTTCTTGCTGCTTTTTGGCTGCATCACTGTCTTTGTGGCGCTCATTGATTTCGTCTAACTCAGGCTTTAACACCCGCATCTTCGCCATGCTCTTGTACGAAGAGAATGTAAGGGGCGATAAGGCCAACTTGATAATAAGGGCCATTAAAAAGATGATCAGGCCATAATTCCAGCCGAAACCATCAAATAAGTTGAACATAGGTATCACAGCGCCTTTTGAAATCCATCCAAAAATGCCCCAACCAAATGGGATGATTTCATCAAAATGCTGATCGTAGTCTTTAAGGAGGTTGTATTGATTCGGACCATGGTACCATAACCCTTTGGCATGAACTCCTCCGTTGCTCCCAGCTAATGTGAGGCTTGACCTAAATAAACGGGTAAAGCCCGTATCCGTGATGGCTGGCGTCTGTGTAAGCAAATGCGCCTGTGAAAAGGGGGTCTCACTAGTAAAGATGCTAGAGAAGTATTGCTGCTTATGGGCAACCCACGCAATGTTGGTTACCGACTCTTCATCATCGCGCCCATCGCTGAGATAATCGTCCGATTGATCCGTCGCATCCCAAAAGTACGTGGAGGTATTTTGCGCCTCATTTTCTAGGCTTTTTTCTTGACGAATCCCGTCCTGTTTCCAATCCAAAGTAACATTGGCAGCACCGTCCATATCTAGTGACCAGTTGAGACCATAGGCATTACTAGCACCCAAAATGTAAGTCCATGCGGTGGTGCCCGACGTCATCGTCAACGATTGGGACCCATCATTCCCCTCTGCAATAACTGCCACAAAGATCCCTTGATGGGCACCTGTCATGGATTGACGTCCTTGCACCAGGTAGAGGTCTTCACCATTGTATCGCTTAAAGTCCTTTAATTGAACTTCAAGGAGTTGGGCGCCTGCAGTGGTAAAAGTGTATTTAACGACTTCATTCTCTAGCACAATATTTTCAGGGGCGAGTGCCGCACTATCCGAAGCTTCCACCAGCATAGGCACGGCATCTGAGACAGGGGCAGCAGGCGCTTCTTGTGCCGCATCATCCTTAGCCAGGTCTGTAGTTGTTTCTTGGGTTTTAGTTTCTGCGGGCTGCGTTTCCGAAGCCCAAAAGCTCATACCAAAGAGGATGGCCGCAATGAGGACAAACCCCACAATCTGGTTGCGGTCAATGGATTTTTCTTCTAACATGTTAAAGCTGCTTATGGGTCAGGGACGCGGCTACAAAAGCAACGAACAGTGGATGAGGGTTTGCTACGGTTGATTTGTATTCTGGGTGAAATTGCACGCCTACAAACCACGGATGGCTAGGGATTTCGATAATTTCTACAAGACCTGTTTCGGGGTTTATACCCGCTGCACGCATGCCTGCAGCCTCTAGTGCTTCGAGGTAGGCATTATTAAATTCAAAACGGTGACGATGGCGTTCCGAAATTTCTGCGCGGCCATACAGACTGCGACTGAGGCTACCTTCGTTTAATCGGCAATCACAGGAACCCAATCGCATGGTGCCGCCCTTATGTGTGACTTTTTTCTGCTCTTCCATTAGGTCGATAACAGGTTCAGTTGTATGAATATCCACTTCAGAAGAATTTGCATTGTGCAAACCCAGTACATTGCGCGCATATTCGATGACGGCTGCTTGCATACCAAAACATATACCCAAGAAAGGGATACCCGTTTCACGTGCAATGCGTACGGCTTCAATTTTTCCTTCAAAACCACGGGCACCAAATCCAGGTGCTACCAGAACACCATGCAAACCCTCCAGGGTTGCATGTGCATTTTCTGTCGTGAGATCCTCAGAATGAATCCAGCGCACAACCACTTTGGATTTATTTTCTGCTCCTGCATGAATGAGCGCTTCTGAAATCGATTTATAGGAATCTTTCAATTCCACATACTTGCCAATAAGGCCAATTTCTACTTCCGTTGAGGGTGATTCCAGACGGGTAAGGAATTCAGACCATCGTGTCATGTCCGGCTTGCCTATGATCGGTAGACCCAGTTTTTGCAACACGACTTCATCCATGTTTTGTGCCAACAATAGCTGTGGCACTTCATAGATCGTTTTGGCATCCAATGATTCAATAACCGCATCAGGGGTGACATTGCAAAAGAGGGCCAATTTGCGCTTAATCTCATCGCCTAGTTCATATTCTGAACGGCACACCAAAATGTCCGGTTGCACACCACTTTCTTGCAACATCTTTACCGAATGTTGCGTAGGCTTCGTTTTAAGCTCACCTGTGGCATTTAAAAAAGGCACCAAAGTCAAGTGAATACTGACACAACTTTTTCCTAATTCCCATCGAAGTTGACGAACGGATTCTATGTACGGTAGGGCTTCAATATCCCCCACAGTCCCTCCGATTTCGGTAATGATGATTTCATATTCGCCCGAAGCTCCCAAGAGTTGCATACGGCGTTTAATCTCATCCGTAATATGAGGAACCACCTGAACCGTTTTGCCTAAATAATCGCCGCGACGTTCCTTGTCAATGACATGCTGGTAGATCCTACCCGTAGTTACATTATTGGCTTGTGATGTAGGGCGGTTCAAAAATCTTTCATAATGGCCCAAGTCCAAATCTGTTTCTGCCCCATCATCGGTGACATAACATTCTCCGTGTTCATAGGGATTTAAAGTCCCTGGATCAATGTTGATGTAGGGATCAAATTTTTGGATCGTGACGGAATAACCTCTTGCTTGCAGCAAAGTAGCTAGTGAAGAGGCGACGATGCCTTTTCCTAAGGAAGACGTTACCCCGCCGGTAACGAAGATATATTTTGTGCTAGATGCCATGAACGAGTGGGTTCCGGCAAAGTTAGGGCATTAAAAGGCGTAGCTCAACATCAATGTGGGCATAATTGGCAATTGATTTACCCTTTTTGCACGGGGTGTATCGTAATAAAAAATATTCGGACGATTATATACATTGGTTGCCGCCAAAGCCATTTCTACGCGCTGCGTTTTGGTGAGCTGCCAATTTTTCTTTGCTGTCATGTCCAATCGGTGATACGCTGGCAATCTTTGACTATTTAAATCGCCATAGAGGATGCCCATTTGGCCATTTTGCGTTGTGTAGGGATAATCAATAAAAGGCTGACCCTGAGGGTTTGTAAAAGTCTGTTGCTCATAGTACCCTCGGATAGGCGTAAAGGGGAATCCTGAGCCATAGTTCCAGCGAACATTTACTTCCCAATCTTTCGTTCCCTTGTACGCTACTAAAAGGTTTAAGTTATGACGACGGTCAAATTGCGGCGCATAAGTGGTGACCCCATCGTATCGAGTCACCTTACCCAAAGAATATACCCCCCAGAAGTACCAATGCTTGTCTTCATACGTGACCAAGGCATCAAGACCCCTTGCCAGGCCTGTTTCTACCATGAAATCTTTACGCAAACTTTCAGGCTGATCCTCATAGACCGGAATGTCATCGTAAATCTTGTACCGGTTGATATTGGTGATCTGATTAAAACGTTTTACATAGCCCTCTAACTCCAACGTCCATCGACCTACCACGTTCCATTCACCCCCAAAGACTAAGTGATCCGCTGTTTGCAATTTGGTATTTAAGGGTTTGCCATTGAACTCACTGGGTAAGTCATCTGCACCGCTCAGGAAGCCGTAAAAAAGATTCACCACATCACGGTCGCTGTTGGCCGCAACCAAGTTTTGAGAATAGCGGCCGGCCGAAAGTTTAAAGCGCAAATATTCGGTGGCATTGTATTTCAAACCAAGGCGTGGCTCGACGCGCACAACGGCAAGCGAACCATAATTGTGCAAGCGCAATCCTGGCTGCAAAAGCCAACGACCTTGTTGACGCTTATAATCCACATATCCGCCCAATTCAGTCGTGTTTTGCTCCTGCTCGAGGGTTCGGCCCACCGTATTGGTATACTGGTATTTGGTATGGTATCCCACAAATTCCAAACCGTATTTGAACTCATCATACTTGCGCAACAAGTAGGTAAAATCTAGTCCACCATTGAAACCGTCAATTTGACTTTCCCTTGGACGATTTTCTAGTTCAGTGGATTGAATGACGTAATCACTTTGCGCTAAGTGGCCTTCAATGATGGTTCCCGAAGAAGCTGGCACCACAAAGAAGTCTGCACCATATCCCGTAGAATTCCATGAGATCGACTTATCTCCCGCAAACTGCACCGCGTCACTAAAATTGAATCCAAAAAGATTCGCTTTGTTTCCGCCTTTTGACTCTACCGTGTACTTGCCATACAAGTCGCTGAATTCAAAGGGCAGGCCTCCAAATTCCGTTGCCACATAGGGATATACGTAGGGCGCCAAGACATCTAGGTAGGACGTTTTTGCACTAATCAACAACGAACTTGGTGCCAAGCCATCACTGCCACGTTCCCCCATGGGTAATTCTATAAGAGCTTTGCCCATGTAGGTAGAGCCACTCACCTTCCCTGCGATGCGTTGCCGATTTCCACTTCGGGTGCGTATATCCATGACCGAAGAGTTCCTACCGCCATATTGGGCACCAAAGCCCGCTGTATACACATCCGCTTTTTGCAAAATATCGGTATCAAAGACGGAGAAAAAACCAATACTGTGGAAGGGATTGTACAAGATCATCCCATCCAATTTTACTAGGTTTTGGATAGGTGCACCACCACGTATGTACAACTGTCCCCCTTGGTCTCCTGTGGTAATCACACCCGGTAAGACTTGCAAGGCGCGCATCAAATCTGGTTCGCCACCAATAGAAAATGTAGTAATCGACTTAGGGCTGAGTTGAACCAACGCAGTTGCCACCTTGGTTTGCTGCTCCTGGCGCCTTACGTCAATCACAACGTCGTCTAGGGTGACCACGGACTCTTCTAAAAGAAAACGCTCAAATCCAATACGCCCGGACTTCACTTGAATAGCGCGGGACATGGTTTTGAAGCCGGCTAATTTTACCTGTGCGATGTAATTGCCGACGAGGAGGCCATTCATTTGAAAATAGCCATCCGAATTGGTAAAGGCATCAAAAGTCTTCCCTCCTGCCTCAGCTGTAAGGATGATTTGGGCGTATTCCAGGGGCATTTGACTGCCCATCTCTTGAATATTGCCGCGCAGTCCACCTGGAAGGGGACTTTGGGCGAATAACATTCCTGCAGAATATAGAAGGAAGAAAAGGCTAGTACAGGATTTTGAAAAGGATCTCATGCAAGATGTCAGAATCAGTTATATGGGGTGCGCCCATACCCTTTGCTTGGCGGTCTGCGTCACGAAGATACCCCACGATGCGTACCAATTTTGCAGGGGGATAAGACTGGGCTAAACGCGCCACATCACGTAAGGCAAATTCAGACACTTTAAGTGCTGCGGCTGAGGTTCGGGGATTTTTATCTGGCAAGGCCCCGTATACCAATGCCTTAGAAAAGTTGCCATACAACAAGGAAAGCGTCACCACCAAGGGATTGTTTTTAGGATTTTGTCCCATACTCTTGGCAATGCGATACGCTTGGTCTGCATCTTTAATAGCCAGCGCCTTGATCAACTCAAATGTGTTGAATTCTCTGCTAATACCGGTCTTTTCTTCAATGGTTTGCGCGCTGACTTCTCCCCCTTCTCCAACAAAGGCGAGCAATTTTTCAAGCTCGTGGTAGATACGGGAAAGGTCTGAACCAATGTACTCTGCGAGGAGTGCAGCTGCCTTGCCGCTGAGCTTCAGGCCCATCGCACGCCCTTGGGCTTCTACCCAACTCGGTACTTGGTTGTCATAGAGTTTGGGGAATTCTAGGTAGACGGCATCCTGTTTTTGTAAGGCTTTGAACAATGCTTTGCGCTTATCCAACTTTTTTCCCTTGAGGGCCAGTGCCAAAATAGTACTGGGCTGAGGTTGGTTTACATAGGCGGAAAGCGCTTCAAGGTCCTTCAAATTCTGTGCTTCTTTCACCAACACGACCGTACGCTCGGCCATCATAGGAAAGCGCTTCGCTTCACTTATCACACTTCCTGCATCGGTATCGCGGCCATAAAGCACGGTCAGATTGAAGTCCCTTTCATGCTTCTCCAGCGTTTGCGTCGCTAATGCCTCCATGGCTTGGTCCATGAAAAAAGGTTCATCCCCAGCAAAAACATACACGGGACGGAAGGTTTTGGCCTGCCATTCACGTTGCAATACATCTAGGGTAACCGCCATCCTTCAAAAGTACGCTTTACGGAGCAAGAGAAGGAGTGGATCATAGCGGTGTATCAAATGTGACATAGGGATCTCTAGCCTGCGTTACATAGGCTCTATTCCGCCCATCTCTAACGGTGATGATAGGGCTCGTTGTGCAGTATCGTCCATGCACGATACAATTGTTCGGCAAAGAGAAGTCGGACCAAGTCATGCGGAAAGGTCATCATGCCCAAGGCGATGTCTGCTTGGGCCTGAGCGCGAAACGCATCCGAAAAACCATAGGCGTCCCCCACGGCAAAAACCAATCGCTTAGGCCCTTGATTCATCCATTTTTGCAGCTGCTCCGCAAAACCATTGCTCGTAAGGGCAGCGCCACGTTCATCCAACAAAATGAGTACATCCCCCGGGCGCAAAGCTTCCGCTTGCTTGTCCCTATTTGTGACGGACTGAAGGGAAAATTTTGCGTAACGATTAATCCTCGAACTGAATTCCGTCAGTCCAAGCTGCACATATTTTTCTTGGGTGTTCCCCACAACAAGAAGGACGATTTCCATTTTGATACGCTTACTTTGCAAAGGTGAGACCAATTTGGGACATGATCCCCCCCTCCGAATGGAATGCCCACTTAGCTACGGCTTTGGCTGAAGACTTGGGTACAGGTCCCGAATCGGGCGACCACTCTTCTTTAGCTTGTTTTGGCCCGAAGGCTACCGGTACCGCCGTTTTACGTGCGAAGGCGCCAGGCATAGTGGCAGGGATGGCCCTCGCTCCCAGTATTTTTCAGACGATGTCTGCGGATATTCAATGGAACGAAAAGGTACAAGATGGTGCGAAAGTGGTTGCAGGACAGACCTTGCTGACGGCCCATGGACCCCTCACTTCCTTGCTGTCCGTAGAACGTACATTGCTTAATTATCTTCAGCGCCTTTCGGGAATTGCGACCCAAACGCATCTATGGAAGCAATTGCTCGTGGGCACCACCGCGACGATGCTGGACACCAGAAAAACGACCCCAGGATGGCGGAAATTGGAGAAATGGGCGGTTCAAGTGGGCGGCGGCCGTAACCACAGGATGGGTTTATATGACTACATCATGTTAAAAGATAATCACATTGACTTCTGCGGTGGCATAACACAAGCCGTTCAGAACACCCAGGCCTACCTCCAAGAACATCATCTTCACCGCAGAATTGAAGTAGAAACACGGAATATGGCAGAGGTGAAGGAAGCCCTTTCTTTGCCGGGGGTTAACCGCATCATGTTGGATAATTTTAGCGTGGACGCCTGCGCAGAAGCGGTGAACAAAATTGCCGGAAATAAAGAGACAGAAGCGAGTGGTGGTATTACGCATGAAACCCTTCGCGCCTATGCCTTAACCGGCGTTGACTATATTTCGATAGGCGCTTTAACCCATTCTGTTCCAAGCTTAGATCTTCATTTTAAAGCAGAGATTTCCTGATGTCAGTGCGTCCTCCACTTGCCCCTTTAAAAAAACGCATACTCCAGTCTACTAAGCGAATTATTCTGCCGTTTTTCGATGGTTTGTCCATCTATGATGTAACCGTTTTTTTTTGGCGCGGCATCCTTGAAGGCGCTGTGTCAAGTAGAGCTGCAGCCATTAGCTTTTCCTTTTTTCTTGCGCTTTTTCCTGGTGTTATATTTCTTTTCACCTTGATTCCTTTTATCCCCATGGAGGGCTTTCAGGAACAGCTCTTTGAATTGCTGAGAGAAGTTTTGCCTCCCAACAGCTTTGACGCCGCGTATTCTACCATTACGGATATTTTAACGATTAAACGCGGCGATCTGCTTAGTGTTACCATTATTGCCACCTTAATATTCTCTACCAATGGAACGCTTTCATTGATAGGAAACTTTGGCTTGACCATACACAAATTGAATGTGCGAGGATTTTGGTCCCAATATCTTGCTGCCTTGGTGCTGACGGTTGTCTTGGCCCTCCTTCTCATGATTGGAATTGCCTTGATCTTGGTATCTAAGACCTTTTTGTCGCACTATATACAAGATGAATGGCTCGGGATCCCATTGGGGTCTATGCTCATATGGGTGCGGAATTTCATTGTACTTATCATCATTCTCCTGACCATTTCTATGCTCTTTTATTTTGGCCCTATGCGGTCTGCGCCTTGGCGCTTTGTGTCGCCAGGCTCGATTCTGGCCACCGTACTGGTCGTGTCTTCATCTACGCTGTTTGGCACCTATGTGACCTATTTCTCTACCTACAACCAGTTTTATGGTTCCATAGGTACGCTGCTCATTATACAATTATGGATCTATGTCAATGCTATGGGTCTACTTGTCGGCTTTGAATTAAACGCAAGTATGGCAGAAGCAAAAAACCGCGTATCTTCAAACTCTTAGAACATAAATTAGATAAGCAAAATTTTATGAAAAAGACGATTTTCCTTGCCATAGCCCTCCTCTTGGGTGGCAACCTTATGGCGCAAAGCGCAGACGGCATTCTTGGCGTCTGGTGGAATGAAGAAAAAGACGGCAAAGTTGAAGTCTACAAGGTGGGAGACGAATACCGTGGCCGTGTAGTGTATGTAAAAAACAACACCAATCCAGACGGAACTTCTCCAAAGAACGACAATGAAAATCCCGATGAGAAATTACGTTCTCGGGTGATCATGGGCACCACCATCTTGACGGGATTGAAGTATGATTCAGGCGACAAAGAGTGGGCTGGCGGTGAGATTTATGACACCAAGTCTGGCAATACCTATGATTGCTACGCTTATCTCCAAAAAGACGGCTCGCTTTATTTTAAGGGCTATCTATTAGGTATGCGCTTCATTGGCCGGTCAACGAGCTGGACGCTTGCCAAATAACAAGCGATACATCTCGACTATGTACGCCCCTACTTCGGTGGGGGCGTATTTTTTTGCCATCACCCCAAGGGCAGGCGGGGCCATTCCGTCTTTCCATGCACTGAGAATTCCTTCCGTGAAGCCCTCTGTAGTGAGGGGCACACGAAGACCATTTTCTGGTACAACCCAATGAGAAAAGGCTGGGATATCACTAACGATCACAGGCAAACCGGCATGCATCGCCTCAAGCACGACGATCCCAAAGGTTTCCGTATGAGATGGCTGAAGGAACAGATCTGCGGCATGGTACTCGCTACAGAGGCTCGCAGAATCAAGGCCCCCAAGCCAAGTGACGCGGTTTGCTATGCCCAACTGTGCCGCTTTAGTCTGAAGTCGCGCCAAACGCCCACCTGATCCCACATGCCGGTATTGCCAATCCACCTGTGGGTATTGGGCGACTAATGATACGAGCGTCTCAAGTACCAGATCTACTCGCTTAATTTTTGTATTGGCTGGGATCAGACTGGCCACCCCAAGAAGGGTAACCTGCTTTGACTCTTGCGAAATATGATGGGCTTTATACGGGAATTTATCTAGGTCTACTACGTTCGGTATAACCGTGAAGCGCTGCTGTTCAATGGCAGGCAATACTTGCTGAAGCTCCTGCTTCAAATGTTCAGAAACAGGATAAATCGCTGCCGCATCTTGATAGGCACCACGCACACGTTGCCCGAAAAGTTTATGCTGCGTCCAACGACCCGCTTTTGACCAATGTTCGGTAATAGCAAAGGGAATATTCCAACGCCGTGACAACTGATCGGCTAGAATGCCCGCGGGGAAAACCACTTGGGCGTGCAAAGCATCTGGCTTTGGTAGCCCCGTTTTATTCGTCCATTTTTTGGCGAGCAGGTTGGTAGCCCAAATCGGGGTGTGGTATAATGTCTTCCACATGCGTGACCGAACTTGGAGGATGTGCTCCCCCTCTGGTCCACGCTTCCATGTTACGTCAATAACCTTTGGCCCTTTGGCCATATCCACAAAAAGAAGTTCTACCTCTGCCCCCGCTGCACGGGCAGCAAGCCACTGAGCGCGAATAAAATTTCCACGCACCGGGTTGTCCGCATCTGGGTACCAATAAGTCAGCCAAAGAATCATGATTTCATGCGATGAAAGATTTTCTGTATGAAGCTACGCAAGTCTGGTGCCAAACCGAATAGATACATCCCCATCCATGCCCAAACACTATGAAGTCCCACTTCTGCGCCTGCATACAAAAGTTGATTTCCCCATGGGCGTTCCATGACAGGCATGCCGGGTTGCGCTATACCAAAGGCGTCCATCGTGGGCCCCGCCCACCCGAGGAGCAAAGCCCAAAAACCAAAATGCAACAACACCCCGACGGCCAACCAAAGCAACCCCTTTACAAATCCTTTTCCCAGCCAAAAATGGCCCGTCAGGCGATGGAGTGCAAAAAGCTTCACCCCATTATAGGCTACCATAGCGGTAAAAATCACTTGGGCTGCACCGGTAACGCCGTGGCCCGGAATCCAAAGTCCTCCGATGAGGAGCGCAAAAGAAATGAGCACCACATTAGCATACAACTCCCACCGGAAGGATTTGGAAGCCACTAAGACCAATCCACTGGGCCCTGTAGAAACGTTCACTAACTGTGCAGCGGCCACCCATACTACGGCACCTAAACCCCCTTGATAGGACGATGGCAGCATGTGAAAGGCCCATGGGCTGACCGCGAGGGTTATCAGGAAAATCCAGCCTGAGGCAAGCCATTGCGCTTGAAGTGATCGCTCACCTAGGGCCCTGACTTCTTCCCAAGCTTCTGTGGCCACCAGTTTTGCGATGATAGGGCGCAATGAGGCATTCATGGCCTTCATGGGCATCGCTACGACAATGCCAAAATTGAAGGCAATACTATAATGCGCAACGGCGGTTAGGCCGAGCCAAGCCCCGACCATCAGAATATCCAATTGTCCAAATGCCATTTGCGCCGCAACCGTTAGGAGCATGACGCCCGAATATTCCAGCATGGCATTGCGAGGCCAGGTGGCATCTAGCGAGAGATCCTGAGGCGCTTTCCCTTTATCTAATTGTCCGCAGCGTATCCATATCCAAAGTGCCTGAAGCACATACCCCAGCAATAAGGCCGTGAGAAAAGGCACCTGCTCGGTGAAGTAGCCGCCCATTCGGATCAGGAGCAATAGGCTCAACCATCCCTTTCTGCCAGAATCCTTGAGCCAATAGGGTAAAATGACTTGCTGTGCATGGATCAACCTTGCCGCAAACATTTCAAAGCCCACATAGGCGATTGCCATGGGGAGTAAAAATGCGAGTTCGGCCCGTTCTCCCCCTCCAGATAAATAGACAAACATTGATTTCCCTAGGGGGGTTGCGATGAACAGCGCAAGGGACCCAAGGATAAAGGCAGAAAGAATAAGTCCAAACCGCATGGCCTCCCGATGTGCCCTTGGGGGAATTTTGGGCAGAAAAGTGACCAACGTTTGGGGCCATCCCAAATGTGCCACCGCACCCAACAACAAGGAAGCGGAAATGAGCCATCGAATCCCTCCCATGTTTTCGGGGTTGGGAAAAGCCAACGGAAATAAAACCAACGCATTCAATGCCCCAAGGAGGACGCCAATATAACCTGACACCGCATTCCAGGCTGACTGGCGTTGTACTATGCCCATGGCGTCAAATCCAACGTGGGAAAGGCTTTGGCCAGCGCATGGACTGAGGCCGCATAGTCTTGCTTGACACGGGCCGTTATGCCCTTGTCCCCCGGGTCTTTCTGCGGCATCTTTCCCGCATTTAAACGCAAATAAAGCGGTAAGAGGGCTTCTTGCAACGGATGGGGAACATAGCGCTGAAATGCAAGTCCAAGGCGATGGAATTTTTTATTTTTAATGGCCACGGTCTCATTGTGTTGCACAAATGAATACGTGGCGTAAAAGGAGGGGTCAATCCCCAAGAATGCAGCCATGCTTTGCAGAGAAGCTTGCGGGTCTTGCACTAGGGCCTCAAAAGTGCTCACATGCATACGCTCTGGGCCCAGTGCCTCCAACCAAGGCTGTAAGTAATGCATATAATCGCCGTGAAGCCACAATTCTTTGCGCTGGGCATAGGTGGCCCAGTCTTCTGTGATGCGTTTGGTGCGGAACCGCTCAAATCGGTATTGACTGTAGAGACGGGCACTGGGTTCGCGCAACACAAATAGCAACTTGGGTTGGCTCGGTAGCCCAGGAATATGCTGCAACGCGTTTTGGTAGTAGATATAGGGCGCGGTGGCTTCTAACCGGATGGGCGCTTTGTGGCACTTCTCAAAGTAAACGGCATAATCATCAAGAGAATGCTCCCGTATGTTGGCGGTTTTGTTAAACCGGTTGACTTCATCGGCAAAGAAAAAAGTTTCTTTGACAGGAGAGGCGCAAACTTCAGGGTGTGCGGCTAGCCAAAAGTACAGAGAGCTCGTCCCGCACTTGGGGGCGCCAGCCACAATGGCGTTAGGTAGGCGAATTGGCTCCATATTTCGTTCAAAGTAACGATGATTTGTTCGTAACATTGCCCTTTCGCAACAATATCCCTGACATGACCGACGTCTTTAAAAAGCACTTCTTTGCTTGGATCCTTCCCTGCCTCCTCTTGATGGGAGCTTCTGCCGTGTATTTTGCCCCTGTCGTCTTTGGCGACAAACAGATTGCCCAAGATGACATTTTGATGGGCTTAGCCAAGGGCCGAGAAATTGTAGAATTCCGCGCTGAGCATGGATCAGAGCCACTCTGGACCAATGCCATGTTTAGCGGAATGCCCACTTTCCAAATTGCGACAGATTACCCCCATAATGGGCTCAGTTACGTACAAGGGGCTTTGTCTTCTTTGTTGATTGAAAAGTCGGGGATTTACATCATTATCTCTCTTATGATAGGCTTTTTTGCGCTGCTCCGAACCGAAGGGGTACGCACAGAACTTGCCGTAGTAGGTGCCTTAGCGTTTGGCTTTAGTGCCTTCTTTATTATTTCTCTGGGGGCCGGGCACAATGCCAAGATTCGCACCGCGGCATACATGGCACCCCTGCTAATGGGCGTTCTCTTGACCCTTCGCGGACGCCTTTGGCTTGGGCTTGCTTTGACCGCCTTGTTTACAGGATTGAGCATCCACGCCAACCACTTCCAGGTAACCTATTACACGGCCATCCCAGTATTGGCCATGATCGTCGCCTACTTTGTAGCGGCCTTGCGCGAGGGGAATGTGCCTACCTGGGCCAAGCGAACTGGCTTGTTGGCTGCCGCAGCCTTGCTGGGCATGGGCCCCAACTTTGGCAATCTATGGTCCAGTTACGCCTATACCCAAGAATCTATGCGTGGCGGTCATTCTGCCCTGGCTGATGCATCGGGTGAAACAGCCCAAGGCCTAGACTTTGACTATGCGATGAGCTGGTCCTATGGCGTGGGTGAAACGATGAACCTTTTTGTCCCCAACGCGACAGGCGGCGGTTCAAAGCAATCTTATGAGGGAACCCAAACCGTTGATTTCTTAACACAGAATTTTCAGAACCAAGGCATGGGCCGAGCGCAAGCCGAGCGCACTGCAAACCAATATGCAGGGCAAATTTTGTATTCAGGTGATCAATCCATGGTCAATGGGGCCTACTACGTGGGCGCCATTATCTTCTTCTTGTTCATCCTCGGGCTTATGCTCGTGCGTGGTCCCTTGCTGTGGGGCAGCCTAGGTGCTTTGGCCATCGCCCTGCTCATGGCATGGGGCAAAAATGCCGCATGGTTCAATGAGTTTTTATTCCATCACCTTCCTTTATACAATAAATTCCGCGTTCCTAGTATGGCGCTGGTCGTGACCTTTGTCCTCCTTCCCCTGATCGGCTTTAAAGGACTCGAACTATTATTGCAAAAAAACCGCAAAGAAGCCACCCAAATCTTACTTCGTTCTTTCGCTATCTCTGGTGGAATTGCGATGGTATTATGGGCACTCGGCAGCAGTCTATTGGGGGTAAATGGCGCCAATGATGCTATGTGGGCAGAACAAGGATTGAATCTTGACATGATTTTGGGCGATCGCACGGACCTACTTCGTGCTTCTGCCCTACGGAGTTTACTGTACATTTCACTTGCAGCAGCAGTCATTTGGCTGTACGTCACAGACAAAATCAAGATGCCCATTTTGGCAGCAGCACTCGGTCTACTTGTACTGGTGGACTTATGGGGCTTTGACAAAGACCAACTAGGGGAAGATGATCTTATCTCATCCAAAAACTTGGCAAAGCAGCAAGAGCCTACGGCCACTGATCTTTTCATCTTAAAGGACACTGATCCCCATTACCGAGTGTTGAATACCACCGTGAGTTTAACCTCTGATGCCTATACCTCTGCCTTTCACAAATCTGTAGGTGGATACCATGGTGCGAAACTTGCCCGCTATCAAGATCTTATCAATGGACAAATGTCCAAAGGGAATATGGCGGTATTCAGCATGCTCAACACCAAATGGTTTATTGTGGACAATGGGCAAGGTGGTACAACTGCACAAATGAACCCAACGGCTTGCGGGCACGCTTGGTTCCCAAGCGAACTCAAGTTGGTAAAAGGAGCGCAAGAAGCTATGACGGCCATGGATGATTTTGACCCCATGCAAACAGCGATTTTTGAATCCGACATGATTGCAGAAGAAAATGCCGAAGACTGGGTGAGCAAGCTCCCCCGCCCAGATGATTCTGCCCAGGCCCCGAGCATCGCCTTGACCTCCTATGCACCAAACCGTATGGTATACAAGGTGAATGACCTGAATCAGGATCAATTAGCCCTCTTCTCAGAAGTGTATTATCAGGCACCCGGTCAAAGTTGGACCGCCACCGCAGATGGTCAATCCTTGACGATCCTGCGCAGTGATTATGTACTGCGCGCATCGGTGATCCCTGCTGGAACAAAGGAAGTTGTCTTCACATTTGCCCCAGAAACCTATGAAACAGGCGAAAAGCTTGATCTCGCCTTTTCACTCCTCTTGCTCATTGCGATAGGCGGAGCGGTATTCGTGGAAGTTAAAAAGGCGTAAGCCCGTTTATGCGTCTCCTCGTTGTCACGTACTACTGGCCACCGGCAGGAGGTCCTGGAGTGCAACGTTGGCTGAAGACTGCCAAAGCGTTAAAGGCGCAGGGCCACGATGTCGAGGTCCTTACCGTGGACCCAACACAAGCGACCTATCCTTTACTTGACCCTTCACTGATTGAAGAGACGATAGGGCTCACCGTCCATCAAACATCTGCACGTGACTGGTTTGGTGCATACCAGAAGTTGACCCGGAGAAAAGAAGTGCCCTTTAGTGGATTTGCCAATCAGGCCGGCCGACCCGGACCCTTGCAGCGTCTATCACGTTTTATCAGAGGAAACTTTTTCTTGCCCGACCCACGGCGTGGCTGGAATGGCTATGCCTTGACGCTTGCCCGAAGGCTGCACAAAAAACACCCATTTGATGTCGTGATCACGACGGGACCACCGCATTCGACCCACCTGATTGGGCGCTCCTTGAAGCGGGCACTCGGGCTGAATTGGTGGGCGGATTTTCGCGACCCTTGGACGGATATCTATTATTACGCACAATTCTACCCTACCCCATGGGCACGTTCCATCGATGCCGCCTATGAAAGGAGTGTTCTGAGCGAAGCAGACCGCATCCTAACCGTAGCCCCGGATTTAGTGCGCCTTTTTACCGAAAAAGTACCGGAAGTTGCACAGAAAAGTCACGTGATGCCCAATGGGTATGATCCGGATGATTTTATCCAAGAGGTAGAGCCAAAAAATGACGTATTTACGCTGGCGTATACGGGTACACTAACCTTAGATTACCCTGTTCAAAAAGTCGAGAACGTCCTTCGGTCGCTACTCACCAAAGGGCATTCCCTCTGCTTACAGCTCGTCGGTCGGCCAGCATGGGAGTTCCAAGACCGCATGAAGGCCCTTCAAGAGGCATTTCCCGCGTTTAAAGTCGAATTCTATGGCTATAGGCCCCATGCTGAATCCGTGACCTATATGCAGGCCGCAGATGCATTGTTGCTTTTAATCCCTGACTTACCCAACAACAAGGGCATCTTAACCGGAAAACTATTTGAATACATCGGCAGCGGCAGACCGATATGGGGATTTGGACCCATAGACGGAGATGCCCAAGCCATTCTTGCCTCGGTACAGGCAGGGCAGCTTTTTGAAGAGGAAGCGCACGCGGAAAAAGTCCTTGCTACATGGATGACCGCATGTCCGAAGGGCGCCTCGGCGTCAGCACGGCATGCCTACACAAGACAAGGATTGGCAGAGGCCATGATGGATGGATCTAAATAAAAACGGCCCCAAAAGGGCCGTTTTTGCTTTTCATTTCCTGAAATATCCGCCTATTTAGACAGATAAAAATTGCGTTCAGAGTAGAGTTTTCTGAATATAGGATCGCGCAGGTTCTCAATGAAATAGATCGCTTCACCCGTAGACTTCATCTGCGGCCCTAGCGTCTTGTTGACATTAGGGAACTTGTTAAAGCTGAAGACGGGCACTTTGATGGCCCAACCTTCCAACTTTGGGTTGAATGTAAAGTCCTTCACCTTCTTTGCCCCCAACATCACTTTCACCGCTGCGTTCACATAGGATTCTTTATACGCCTTACAAATGAACGGGACAGTCCGAGATGCACGCGGATTGGCTTCAATGATGTAGACGGTGTCATTTTTGATCGCAAACTGAATATTGATCAATCCAACCGTTCCTATGCCTTTGGCTATGGTGCGCGTATGGTCGACAATCTGTTGCATCACCAATTCCCCTATGTTAAAAGGAGGCAAAGTGGCACTTGAATCACCCGAGTGGACACCACAAGGCTCAATATGCTCCATGATGCCTATGATGTAGACATCTTCTCCATCACAAATGGCGTCGGCTTCTGCCTCAATCGCTCCTTCGAGGTATTGATCCAACAACACACGGTTTCCTGGGAAATCCTTAAAGAGCTCCACGACGTGTGTTTCTAACTCCTCATCATTGATGACGATCTTCATGCCCTGACCACCTAGAACATAGGAAGGGCGGACAAGAATCGGATACCCCAGCTCAGCTGCCACGGCACGTGCTTCATCCGCATGGGTAATGACATCAAAACGTGGGTACGGAATGTTGAACTCCTTCAATCGGGTAGAGAAACGACCACGGTCTTCTGCAAG
Source organism: Cryomorphaceae bacterium BACL7 MAG-120322-bin74 (assembly GCA_001438205.1). Taxonomy (GTDB): domain Bacteria; phylum Bacteroidota; class Bacteroidia; order Flavobacteriales; family Schleiferiaceae; genus TMED14. The sequence continues at coordinate 59,836 of LICG01000001.1, read as the reverse complement.
GTCTAGACTCTCATAGCTTGTACCCAAAATAGGAATGCCAAAACGCTCTAGTTTTTCTGCCAGTTTCAACGCGGTTTGACCCCCGAGCTGGACAATCACCCCTTTGGGTTTTTCCTTTCGGATAATGTCATAGATATGCTCCCAAAAGACGGGCTCAAAATAGAGTTTGTCGGCTGTATCAAAATCGGTAGAAACCGTTTCGGGATTACAGTTGATCATGATGGTCTCGTAGCCACATTCTTTGGCGGCCAATACACCATGCACGCAGGAATAGTCAAATTCAATGCCTTGGCCAATGCGGTTAGGGCCACTGCCCAAGACTACTACTTTTTCTCTCGTTGATACCTCCACCTCACATTCCGCATATATCTCGCCTTGGGCGTTTTGCATGGGCAGTTCAAAGGTGGAATAATAATAGGGCGTAAGGGCCGGAAACTCAGCTGCGCAGGTATCGACCAATTTCCAGACACGCTCAATGCCCATCGCTACACGCTTGCTATGAATTTCTGACTCTAAGCAACGCGTCATATGCGCAATTTGGCGGTCAGCAAATCCCTTCATTTTAGCATCTAACAAGAGGTCATAGGGTAAATTCTCTAAATGATGTTTTTCTAGTTTTCGCTGAGTTTCTACCAGGTTCTCAATTTGCTTGAGAAACCACATATCAATGCGTGTGATTTCGTGAATTCTGCGCAAAGGAATCCCCATTTGCATGGCATCGTAAAGGACAAATACTCTGTCCCAAGAGGCGTATTCTAGCTTGTGTAAGATGGTATTTTGATCCGTGATGCCCTTTCCGTCTGCCCCTAGGCCATTGCGTCTAATTTCAAGCGATTGTGCCGCTTTATGCAATGCCTCTTGGAAGCTTCGGCCGATGCCCATCACTTCGCCTACCGACTTCATTTGCAAGCCTAAGCGACGGTCAGCCCCTTCAAATTTGTCAAAATTCCAGCGAGGAATCTTGACGATAACATAATCCAGGGTGGGCTCAAAGTAGGCGGTAGTCGTTTTGGTAATCTGATTGTTCAGCTCATCCAGGGTGTAGCCAATGGCCAACTTTGCTGCGATTTTGGCAATGGGATAACCCGTTGCCTTGGATGCTAAAGCGGAAGAACGAGATACACGCGGATTGATTTCTATGGCGACAATATCCTCTGCATTGTCAGGACTGACGGCAAATTGGACGTTGCACCCTCCCGCAAAATTGCCGATGGAGCGCATCATATGGATCGCCATATCCCGCATGCGTTGATAGGTCGTGTCACTCAGGGTCATAGCCGGTGCAACCGTGATCGAATCTCCCGTATGGATTCCCATGGGATCCATGTTCTCAATAGAACAAATGATGATGACATTGTCATTTTTGTCGCGCAAGAGCTCCAATTCAAACTCCTTCCACCCGAGCAATGCTTTGTCAATTATGACCTCGTGGATCGGGCTGATTTCGAGTCCGCGCTGCAAGGCTTCTTCAAATTCATCCTTGTTCCACACAAAAGAGGCACCACTTCCCCCCAGAGTGAAAGAAGCCCTAACGCACAAAGGGAAACCAAATTCTTGGGCAATCTCTTTGCCTTTGAGATAGCTCTTAGCGACGCGGGCGGGGGCCATGGGAACGCCAATTTCCGTCATCAACTGCTTGAATTCCTCACGGTCTTCTGTGATGTTGATAGCGGCAATGTCTACCCCAATAATTTTTACGCCATACTCTTCCCAAATACCCTGCTTATCTGCTTCAATACACAAATTCAAGGCCGTTTGGCCTCCCATCGTAGGTAAGACAGCATCGATTTTTCGCTCCTTTAGGATTTTCTCTAAGGAGGCAACCTCAAGCGGCAAAAGGTAGATATGATCCGCCACCACCTCGTCGGTCATGATGGTTGCTGGATTTGAATTGATCAGTGAAACCTCTATACCTTCTTCTCTAAGTGAGCGTGAAGCTTGGGATCCCGCATAATCAAATTCACAGGCTTGTCCAATGACAATGGGGCCACTACCGATGATGAGAATTGACTGGATATCCGTGTTTCTTGGCATGTTCTAAAGGTTTGAGCAAATTTGAGAACTAGTAGGCACAAAAAAAAGGTGCTGCCACGGCAACACCTTTTAAATTATTAACAAGAATGACGCATTACCCCTTGTGATTTCCTTCATCGGAAACCGTCAAGCGCTTGCGACCGCGGCTGCGACGTAAGGCGAGGACACGACGTCCGTTGGCTGAACTCATGCGCTCACGGAATCCGTGCTTGTTCTTGCGCTTGCGATTGGAGGGTTGATATGTACGTTTCATGACAGTGCTTATTCGGGCGGCAAATATATCTCAATTTTTCCTATCTCACCAATAGATATCTTTGAAAAATGCAACACATCGTTTGGATTACGGGTGCTTCCTCCGGAATTGGCGCTGCGCTTGTCGCCGAATATGCCCGTCAAGGCTGGCATGTCATTGCTACAGCGCGAAGAATCGATGCACTTCAAAGCGTAGCAGAAAAAACCGGGAGAGCAGAGAATATTCATCTACTGCCAGCAGACTTAGGCGATTTGGAGAACATTTCTACCCTTTCACTGCAAGCCTGGAACATCCAGGGCCATCTGGATATGGTTATTCTCAATGCTGGTGTAGGCCAATGGGGAACGGTCACCGAAACGCAAACAGAAGTAGAAGATCAGCTGTTTGACTTAAACTACCATTCTCCGGTGCGCACAATCAAGGCGATTCTGCCCAAAATGGAAAAACAAGGCTTTGGTCGAATTGTAGCCATTGGCAGCATTGCTGGACAGTTTGGCCAGCGCAAACTAGCTGCCTACTCCGCAAGCAAAGCAGCGCTGACCATCTATCTGGAGTCACTCAAAGAAGAATGTCATGACAGCCCTGTACGTATCCAATTGGTGAGCCCCGGAAGCGCGCGCACCCAGATCATGGAAAGCAGTATGCTCCCTGACGGGTCGCGCCTCAACAAAACAGGCAAGGCACAAGAAAATGGATTGGATCCTGCCATTTTGGCCAAGCGAATTTTTCAGTTTACCCAAACGCGAAGATTTCACGCCGTCATGACAGGAAGTGAAGGTTTGGCCCTTCCTTTGCACTACTTTTTACCCGGACTTTTCTATAGAATGCTTCGCCTTCGTTATGCGCGTAAATAATATCCATTTAGAGAACCTGCCTGCCTTAAAGGCGCAGTTTGCTGCAACGAGCCCATGCAAATTTGTCGTCATAGACGATTTTTTGGATGCAGATGCCGCAGACCAGTTATACGCGCATTTTCCTGCGGTCGATTCGCTCAAGGTCAAGCGCAAAAGCCTGAATGAAAACAAAGTAGAAGACTATCATTTTGAACGTTGGGACCCCATCTTCTCTGAAGTGCGCGCCACCATTCGCTCTGTAGCCTTTGGACAATGGATGTCCGAGTTGACCAACATCCCAGATTTGGTCACACCCGACAATCCGTTAGGATCGGGCCTACACCAAGGGGGTCCAGGCAGCTATGTCGATGTCCATATTGACGTGAATTACGATCCTGCCACCGGGCTTTGGCGCCGAATCAACTTGTTGATTTATCTGAATAAGCATTGGAAAGAAGACTATGGTGGCCACTTAGAAATTTGGGATCCCGCCATGTCTGCGTGCCTGCACAAAATTGCCCCTTCGTTTAACCGCGCCGTGATCTTTTTAACCGACGAAAACAGCCCGCACGGATACGCCCAGATTCAAATCCCTGAAGGCGAATCACGCAAAAGCTTTTACGCTTATTTCTTTACCGAGATAGGAGAAGGATTCCGCTACAGTGATTCCAAGTTTGTTTCGCGGCCTGATGCATCATGGACGCGCCGCACAGCAACGGCCAGCAAGGAATGGGTGAAAATTAATGCCAAGCGGGTGCTCAAAGCATTAGGCATGAAATCGCTAGACTTTCAAGACAAGAACAAATCGTCCAAGAAGAATTCCTGAGGTGGCGCGGAGATCGGGGGCCAAAACCCCTAAAAAACCCATCACATGGATCGCGCTCAAGCGTATTGCCCGGATGTATACCTATATCCGTCCATTTCAAGGTGAATTCTTGTTGGGCATGTTGTTTCTACTTCTGTCCTCGAGCAGCAACTTGGCTTTTCCTGCCTTTCTGGGTGACTTAGTCGATGCAGCACAAAACCATCCTGAGAAGATCAATACGATTGCCCTCACGTTGGGTGGCTTGCTACTGGCTCAGGCAGTTTTTAGCTTCGGCCGTATCGTGTTCTTTGAACGCGTTGCCCAAAGAGCCCTAGCTGCGCTGCGTCAAGCCATGTATAGCCACCTGATTGACTTACCCCTTCCCTTCTTTCACAACCGGCGAGTAGGAGAACTCACGAGTCGCCTTCAGTCGGATATTGGCGTATTACAAGAAACCTTTACCAGTACCCTAGCAGAATTTATTCGGCAAATCGTGGTGATTGCTGGGGGCATCGCATTATTGACCTACACTAGCTGGACCCTCACGCTTTTTATGCTGGCGATTTTGCCCCTGGTGGTGCTCCTTGCGGTGATTTTTGGTAGCCGAATCCGAAAGTATTCCAAACAAGTTCAGGATGCCAGTGCCGAAAGCAATACCGTTGTAGAAGAGAGCCTTTCCGCTATTGCGACGGTCAAAGCCTATACCAATGAAAACCGGGAAAGAGATCGCTATACCGCCTCCACCCTTCATGTAGCCCGCTTGGCCATTACAGGGGGTATCTTACGAGGGGGGTTTGCTAGTTTTTTAATTCTGGGCCTTTTTGGCGCGTTGGTTGCCGTGGTTTGGAAGGGCACCTCCTTGATTTCGACGGGAGAATTGGCCGCAGGACAGCTCTTTAGTTTTGTCATTTACTCAGGCTTTATTGGCGGGTCTATCGGCGGCATGGCGGATGTCTATGCCCGTCTTCAAAAAGCCGTTGGCGCCACTGAAGCGCTACTCGACATGCTGGACGAAGGAGTCGAAGAAGACAGCAAAGACTTTTCCCAAACACCCATTATTCCTGCAGAAAACGCCCCAGCGATTTCTTTTCAATCGGTCAACTTTTCCTATCCTACACGCCCAGACGTGCCTGTTTTACAAGGGTTTTCTTTAGACATAGAGCCAGGGACAACGGTAGCGCTGGTGGGACCTAGTGGTGCGGGAAAAACGACGGTAGTGCAACTGCTTCTTCGCTTTCATGACTGCACCGAAGGTCAACTCATGTTCGGTGGATTTGCAGCGGATCGTCTTCCTAAAAAAGCGTGGCGCGAACGCACCGCTTGGGTACCTCAAGATGTTATTCTATTCGGGCACAGTATCCGTGAAAATATCGCCTATGGACGACCTGATGCAAGCGAAGAAGATATCATTCAATCCGCTAAAGAAGCCAATGCGTGGGAATTTATTCAGCGCTTTCCCGATGGTTTGGATACGCAAATTGGCGAACGTGGGGTTCAACTCAGCGGGGGTCAGCGACAACGCATCGCCATTGCACGGGCGGTTTTGCGCAATCCACAAATTTTATTGCTCGACGAGGCCACGTCCTCATTAGACGCCGAGAGTGAGGCCCTCGTGCAAGAGGCCCTACAGCGCCTGATGGTGGGAAGGACGAGTTTGGTCATTGCGCACCGCCTGAGCACGGTTCGGAACGCCGATAAAATTGCTTTTCTGAACCATGGACAAGTATGTGAGTGGGGGACTCACGATACTTTAATGGCCCTTCCACAAGGAAAATACCGTCAGTTTGTCGACCAACAGCTCAGATAAGCACAAGAGTCGACAGGTTCCGATGTATTTTTGAGCATGACCCGCTGGCAACAATTGCGCACATCCCCCTGGTGGGGGCGCCTGACTCATAAATACACCCTTGTCACCCTTTTTTTTGTGATTTGGATGGCATTTGTCGATAGCAACTCTGCCTTGATTCAGTGGGAACTTGATGCCCGTTTTCAAGCGTTAGAAGACGGCATTTCCTTCTACCAAAAAGAATTGGAAGAAACCCAACGTCAATTGGATGAACTTGCCAGTGATCCTGAAAAATTAGAGAAATACGCGAGAGAACGCTACTGGATGCACCGTCCAGGTGAGCGCGTTGCGCTGGTGAATCCAAGCACATCAAAAGATGAATGATCTGGTGCATCTTCCCGATGGTTTTGCCCTCCCCATCACGGGACGGCAGCCTGAGTATCCTGATGTCCCGTGGACGACAGGGACGAGACCTTTTGCACACCGTTTTGCTCTTGAGGTAATCGAGGGAACAAAGGCAAAAGAAGGCAACCAAAAGGCCTTGAAAGCACTTTCCTCAGGCGCGAGCAGTTTGCTCTTTAGGGTACAGGAAGCTACAGACTTATCCACATTGCTACAGGGTATTCGCCTTGATGTCGCCCCTGTGCACCTCGTTTGTTCAGCGCATCCTCACGCTGTCTTAGACGCGCTGCAATCCCTGCCAGATAGCGACCACCCCGAAGCGCTTCATGGGAGCGTGAATATGGAGTTGGCAGAACATTGGATGCGCAGGGGTCAGTACATCAGTGGAACCCTTGAACAAGATATTCAGCGCCTGCATGATGCCATTTCCTTGCCCATGGGAATGCGTGTATTCTGCGCCAATGGAGGTGCATGGGCCCAGGAAGAACGTAGTAGCCTCCCCTCACGTGTCGCCCAATTGGCCTATGGTTTGGGAAGCTTGGCTGCCCAATTAGACACGGTGGGCTGGCAACATGCCGATCGAACGTGGCTCTACCTAGAAGCCAGTGATGATTATCTAGGCACTGTGGCCTTGTGCCAGGCTGCCAGAACCCTTTGGGCCAGCCTTTGCCTTGCGCATGGGGCGCCCGACGCCCGATTATGGATCAGTGGCAAGCCCGCATTGCCTGAACCCACCGAAGACGCTGCTGCCCTAGTGGGCGTAGGGATCCAACAACAGGCCCTCTGGCTGGGCGGTTGCGACGAAATTTGGATTACCCCTATCCATGAAAGTGCCGCAGCCTATCAATGGGCACGACAACAGACCCTAGTTTTGGCTTACGAAAATGGGCTACACGATTCCCGTTTTCCCTTGCGTGGGGCCTATACCCTAGACGCCTATACCTCGGCTTTAGCACTTGAAACAGAACAAGTGTGGAAAACTTGGTCTGACCAAGGCGGATTTTGGCATCATATGCAACAATGCTATCTGAAATGAAGCGCCAGCCACATGAAATGGATTTGGCCGGTGTTCCGCCCTATCTGCGGGGACCTTATGCAAGTATGTACACGCAGCGTCCTTGGACGATCCGTCAATACGCCGGGTTCTCCACCGCAGAAGAATCCAATGCCTTCTATCGCGCCAATCTAGCGGCAGGACAAATGGGATTGAGTATTGCCTTTGATTTGGCAACGCACAGAGGGTATGACAGTGACCATCCGCGCGTGCAAGGAGATGTTGGCAAAGCAGGTGTAGCCATTGACAGCGTGGAGGACATGAAGCGCCTCTTTGATGGGATCCCCTTGGACCAAATGTCGGTTTCTATGACCATGAACGGGGCGGTGATCCCCATCCTGGCCTTTTACATTGTCGCGGCGGAGGAACAAGGCGTCTCCTTGGACAAACTCAACGGAACCATCCAGAATGATATTCTCAAGGAATTCATGGTCCGAAACACCTATATCTATCCGCCCCTGCCTAGCATGCGGCTGATCGCCGATATTTTCCGTTATACAAGCGCTCATATGCCGCGCTATAATAGTATCTCCATTTCGGGCTACCACATGCAGGAAGCAGGTGCCACTACTGCCCTTGAATTGGCCTATACCCTTTCGGATGGCCGGGAATACTTGCGTACTGGAGTCGAATGCGGGTTGGACATTGACGATTTTGCCCCTCGATTGAGTTTTTTCTGGGGCATTGGCATGGACTTCCTCAGTGAAATTGCCAAACTGCGGGCAGGGCGTGTCTTGTGGGACCGTGTCGTGCAAGAATTCCGACCAAAGAATCCAAAAAGTCGCGCCCTCAGGACCCACAGCCAAACCAGTGGGTGGAGTCTCACTGAGCAACAACCTTACAACAATGTCACGCGGACTGCGCTAGAAGCCATGGCCGCAGTGCTCGGCGGAACGCAATCCCTGCACACCAATGCCTTAGACGAAGCCATTGCACTCCCCACAGACTTTTCTGCACGAATTGCCCGGGAAACACAACGCTATATACAACAGCAGAGCGGTGTCACACGCTTTGTTGATCCATTCGGCGGATCTGAGGCAATAGAAGAACGCACAGCACAACTGTTAGAAGAAGCCTGGGCACTCATGGAAGAAATTGAAGACCAAGGAGGTATGGCCAAGGCTTTGGAACGTGGTATTCCCAAATTGCGGATCGAAGAAGCGGCCGCCATTAAACAGGCGCGCCTTGACCGCGGCACGGATGTCCTTGTTGGGGTCAATGCCTTCCAAAACGAAGAAAGTGACGATATGCAGGTCCGTCAAGTGGACAACCGCGCGGTGCGCGAATCCCAAGTCGCCGGCCTCAAGAAACTGCGTGCCGAAAGAAATGCCCAGGCCGTAACACAAGCATTGGATGCGCTGCGTGATGCGGCAACGGGCTCTGGCAATACCTTGACTGCCGCCGTCGAAGCTGCGCGTGCGCGTGCCACACTTGGCGAAATCAGCGATACCTTGGAAGACGTTTTTGGTCGCTACAAAGCTTCCACCCAACTTGTATCTGGCGTGTATAAAAAAGAAAATAGTTCGGACCCCCAGTTTGCTGCTGCCCGTCAATTGACGGATGCATTTGCCGCCGTCGAAGGACGTCGCCCACGCATACTCATTGCCAAAATGGGACAAGATGGCCATGACCGAGGGGCAAAGGTGGTGGCGAGCAGTTTTGCTGATTTGGGCTTTGATGTCGACTTGGGACCTTTATTTCAGACACCCGAAGAAACAGCCCTACAGGCGCTAGAAAACGATGTGCATTGGGTCGGGGTCAGTTCTTTGGCGGCTGGCCATAGCACCTTGGTGCCGCAACTGATCCATGCCCTTGCACAGCTTGGAAGGCCAGACATCCAAGTGGTGGTGGGCGGTGTTATTCCAAAAGAAGATTATCCTGGGTTATTTGCGCTAGGCGTTGCAGGTATTTTTGGGCCTGGAACGCCCATTGCAGATTCAGCCAAGCAGCTCTTGACGCAGTATTTAGCCACGAGAAAGTAACCATGGCCATCAACCCTATCTATACTGCCTCAAGACGTCCCGAATGGGATATTGAAGCCATGGCACAGGGTCTGATTGCAGGTGACCGCGGAGCCTTGTCGCGCAGTATAACGCTGGTAGAAAGTCAGCGCTCAGCAGACCTGAGTCCTGCCGCAGCGTTATTAGAACGTGTCGCCCAGTTGCAGAAGTCTGCACTGGGACGTTGTTTTCGGCTCGGCATTACCGGCAATCCAGGCGCGGGGAAAAGCACTTTAATTGAAGCTTTAGGACAGCAATGGGTGGCCCAAGGGCATCGCGTAGCCGTCCTAGCTATCGACCCCAGTAGTACCGCTAGCCATGGATCTATCCTTGGAGACAAAACACGCATGGAGTCCCTTGCCCGATTACCCGAGGCCTACATCCGCCCCAGCCCCTCTAGTGGCACGTTAGGCGGAATTCATGCGCACAGCCATGAGGTTCTCTCCCTTTTTGAATTTGAAGCAGCAGGCTTTGACCGTATCATGATCGAAACCGTGGGCATTGGGCAAAATGAAACGTCTGTGCAAACCGTGGTTGACTTTACTCTTTTGATCGCCCTTCCTGGGGCTGGAGATGAGGTGCAAGGTCTCAAGCGCGGCGTCATGGAAGCCGCGGACCAGATTTGGGTCAATAAATCGGATGGAGATAGAATCACCGCCGCGCAACAAACCAAAAGTCAATTGGCCCAGGTTATAGGCCTCTTTCATCGTGAAGATGGTTGGACCGTTCCCATTCAATCTGGAAGTGCGATCGAAGCTACTTCCATAGCCCTATTGCTGGAAGCGCTAGAAAAAGGGTTTCAATGGGGCATCGCAACGGGTCGAACCGAAACCAGGCGTAAAGACCAGCAAACGGCAATATTTCAGCAGCAGGTGCAGCGGGGACTTTGGCAACTTATAGAAGATGATCCAAAGCTCCTATCGCATCAAAAAGAAATCCAAGAAGGAAGGATCACCCCGAGGAAGGCGCGTCTAGAATTCTTGCGCGATTTCATGGCGAAGTACCGATAGCGCGGTTTTCGTAGGCAGTTGGCCCATATCCATTGCGCGCATCAAAATGGCTCGGCTCAATTCTGCACCCATCGTATCTTCATCCATCTCTGCCGCTACGGTGTTGATCAAAGACACCATGGCGCTTTTAGCCGTCACGACCATATCCCAGACATGATCAGAAACATATACTTGCTGAGAAAGGTTGTGTTCAAATTCACTACGAATACTTTGCTGTAAAAGCACGAGATATTCATATTTGGTCAACTTTCCCGCCTTGACGCGAATCAACAAAGACGAGGGACTGATACGCTCTAGCAATAAAGCCAAGCGCTCATAGGCCTGCATGCGTATCGGCAAAGCCTGTTTCTGAGATGCCGCCCGACGCTCACTTTGCCGGCGTTTGTCTTCATTGTCTAAGAAACTCGACATCATCAAATACACCACAATTAAAATCAGAATTGATGGGAAAATGGTGCGAAGGGTATCTAAAAAAACGTCCATGATGCAAATATCGGGCATTTACTGGCAATTCATACTTTTGTACATGCTTTTTCTATCCCAGCGGGTGGCGTCATTGGCCTTGCCTATGACCATCGAAATGACCAAGAAAAGCCGCGCATTGCAAGAAGCGGGGCACGATATTATCAGTCTAAGCCTGGGGGAACCCGATTTTGACACACCTAATTTTGCGAAAGCTGCGGGTATTTTAGGCATAGAAGAAAACTATTCACACTACATGCCCGTTCCTGGCTACCCTGATTTACGGCAAGCCATTTGTATCAAATTTGAACGCGACAACGGACTCACTTATCAACCTGACGAGATCATGGTAAGTACGGGTGCAAAACAATCCATCGCAAACTTGATGATGGCCTTGGTCAATCCTGGCGATGAGGTGATTGTCCCTGCGCCTTATTGGGTTTCTTATGCAGATCTAGCCGAGTTTGTGGGAGGGACGGTGGTGAGTCCCAAAGCAGGCATTGAACAAAATTTCAAAATAACCCCAGCGCAGTTAGCCGCAGCGATTTCGCCCAAAACAAAATTACTCATCTTCTCAAGCCCCAATAACCCTAGCGGGGCCATGTATAGCCATGAAGAATTGGAAGCACTTGCCGTCATTCTTCGCCACCACCCCCAAATTTGGGTCATCAGCGATGAGATCTATGAGTATATCCAATATGGTACCAAGCACGTCAGCCTCGCTTCCTTGGCTGGTATGCGAGATAGGACAGCTACCGTAAACGGACTGTCCAAAGGCTTTGCCATGACAGGGTGGCGCCTGGGATACATGGGTGCGCCTTTAGCTTTAGCCAAGGCTTGTGAGAAAATTCAAAGTCAGGTCACGAGTGGCGCCTCCAGTATTGCACAACGCGCCGCCATTGCCGCCATGCTGGCAGGGCCTTCCGCCGTTCAATACATGGTGGATGCCTTTACCTCTAGACGCCAACTCTTGGCGGATGGGCTGAATGCAGCCGACAAGCTGATCATCAAAGTCCCAGAAGGTGCTTTTTACCTTTTTGTGGACGCATCTGCCTACCTCAGTCCGAAGCATCCAACAGCCTTAGACCTCTGCATGCTTTTACTCGAAGGCGGCGTGGCGTCTGTCCCTGGCGAAGCATTTGGCTTAGATGGGTACATTCGTTTCAGTTATGCAGCATCTGAAGAGGACCTGAAAAAGGCAGCAGAACGAATTGTCCGTACCTTAAACGGACTCAACTCGGCTTTATGAACAACCCCCGGAGGCAAACGGTCAATCGAATTCGCGAATGGATTAACATTCGCATCTACGACAGCAAAATACCGGCCATACGCTTTATGCGCTACGCCAGTGTTCCGCTTTCCATTGCGGCCGTCATTTCCTTGCTGATCCGACACGGTTTTTTGCTCACACCCGAAAATGAGGCCCTCGTAGGCACTTTATTGAAGGGCACCATTGGCTTCTATATTTTCAAATACTTGGTAGAATTCTTCTACTCTTTTTCTCCCATACAGTACCTCAAAAATTCCAAGTGGGAAGGCTTGCTGATGCTTTATATGAGCATCAACATCCTGTCCATCAATCTTTTCCAGGTAGAAATCATGGCCACTTTAGGCACCTACCTCGGATTGATGCAGCTGGAGGCCTTCTTCATGGTCTTTATTCAAGCCTATTTTCTTCTTTTTGTGGCCCTTGAGGTGGGAAAAGCCAGTCGTTTGCTTCCCATGCTCAAACTTTCGCCCCCTGCCCTCCTGGTTTCAAGCTTTATTCTCTTGATGTTCATTGGAGCGGGCTTGCTCTGGATGCCAGAAATGACCAAATCGGGAGAAGGATTGAGCTTGAAGGAAGCCCTTTTTACCTCGGTCTCGGCCGTCAGCGTCACAGGCCTGAACATTATCGATATCAGCACTGCGTTAAGCTTTAAGGGGAAGTTTGTTCTCATGATTCTCATCCAACTGGGTGGATTAAACTTTATTGCCTTTGCAAGCATTTTTGCCATGTTGGCCAATCCATCGTTAGGCACCCGCTACAAGAGCTTATTACAAGCCAATTATTCTGCAGATACGCTGGAAGGCTCTGTGGATCTTATCCGCGAGATCTTTCGATTCTCTTTTTTCTTTGAGCTCATTGCTGCCATTCTCTTGTTCTTTTCATGGGGCACTTTTCCGTTTGCCCATCTGGGTGACCGAATTTTTTACAGCCTATTTCACGCCATTTCCGCCTTCAACAATGCTGGATTTAGTCTTTTTTCCGAAGGACTCGCGCATCCTGCATTGGCGCAAAACACTCCGCTTGTGCTGATTATTGGCATCACCATCGTCTTGGGAGGTCTAGGCTTTTCAACCATTCATGATTTGTTTTCTACGCAGGCCTATTCGGCTCGTCGCCGCAATCCATGGATTCACCTTCAAGCCAACACCAAAATTGCCTTATATGCCACCCTTATCCTTATTCCCTTGGGTATGCTGTTCTTTATGGGATTGGAGTTTAATGGCACCCTCATGGGTCAAACGGGAGGGCAGAAAATGTTGACCAGTTTCTTTCAATCTGTCACCACGAGAACAGCAGGATTTAACACCATCGATTTTGGTGCGATAGCTTTGCCGACGCTATTGATCTTGATTATTTTCATGTTCATTGGAGGTGCGTCGGGATCAACCGCTGGCGGCATTAAAACTTCCACCTTCGCCTTGGTTTTTGTCAATGCGCTCGCCACCATTCGCGGGAGAAAGCGTGTGGAAATGTTCCACTATACGATTCCTGTTGAATTGCTCAATTTGGCCATGAGTGCCTTCTTATTTTCTGGCAGCTCCATCTTGCTAGGCATCTTTTTCTTGACCATCACGGACGGCCACTTGGGTCTTGCTCGTTTGGCATTTGAAGAAGTTTCCGCCTTTTGTACCGTAGGACTATCTACAGGTATCACCCGTGAGCTGAGTACCACGGGACAATCCATCTTAATGGCCTCCATGCTCATTGGCCGCGTAGGCACCGTAACTTTGGCCTTTGCGCTGACCAGCCGAAAGAAAGAATCCCACGACTACACTTATCCCAAGTCAAATGTCCAGGTGGGCTAAAGCCATCCTATGGAAACCGTAAAACCCTACCACGCAGAAGGATCCAAAAAGGAGCAAGTTGCGGATATGTTTAATGCTATTTCGGGTCGATATGATCTGTTAAATCGAACCCTCTCGCTTGGCATTGATGTCCTATGGCGCAAAAGAACGGTGGCCGCTATCCGCAAATTAGGCGCCAAGGAAATTTTAGACGTGGCAACAGGAACAGGGGACTTAGCCATAGCCTTGCACAAAGGCATTCGAGACAGTAAGATCCAAGGCGTGGATATTTCCGCGGGCATGTTGGACGTAGGAAGAAAAAAAATCACACGTAAAGGACTAGATCCCCATATCCCGCTTCATCTGGGCGACGGAGAATCTTTACCCTTTGAAGCCGGCCAATTTGATGCGGTAACCGTCGCTTTTGGCGTGCGAAATTTTGAACACCTTGCCCAAGGGTTGGTGGACATGAAGAGAGTTCTTCGACCAGGCGGGGCCCTAGCGGTTCTCGAATTCTCCCAGCCTGAACGTTTTCCTTTCCGCCAATTTTACTTCGCCTACTTCAAACACATCTTACCCACCATTGGCAAATGGGTATCCAAAGATGCCTCGGCCTATACCTACCTCCCGGCAAGCGTAGAAGCTTTCCCCTACGGAGAAGGTTTCGCCAACAAGCTGCGTGATGCGGGCTATACGGATATCACGATCAAACCCCTCACGTTTGGTATTGCCAGCCTTTACATTGCACATACGCCCAATCACATCTGATCGTTACTCCTAGGTATGCGTCTCCTCATTTGGCTCTCCTTCTTATGTGCTTCATTAACCGCTTTTGGTCAAAGACAAAGCCTCAATTTGCCTCGTTATGACGAAAAACCCCTGCACTTTGGGTTCATTTTGGGCACGACGCATTTGGATTTTGCCTATCGTCCTAGCACTGAATGGCCCAGTACTGTCTTTGGCGTAACGACAGGCCCCCAATTAGGCTACACGGTAGGCATTGTGTCAAACCTTCGCCTTCATGAAAATATGGATTTACGCTTTATCCCGACCTACGCTGCCGGTGAGCGCAAACTATTCTTTGATGCCATTGACCCGAGTGATGGAAAACGTAAAACCATTGAACGGCGCATGGAGTCCTCTTTAGTGATCTTTCCGTTAGAATGGAAATGGAAAACAGACCGAATTGACAACCACCGCTGGTATGTTTTAGCTGGGGGCTACGCGCAATTGGACCTTGCTTCAAAAGCCAAAGTGATAGATGACCGCATTTTTAAACTCCAAGCTGCAGATTTTGGTATCGACGTGGGAGTGGGTATGGACCTCTATTTTGAATATTTCAAACTTTCCCCACAATTACGTGCAACCTTCGGTCAAGGGAATTTGCGCGTGGACGACGGCACCCCTTTTGCGGAGGCATTGCCCGTCGTGCAGACCCGCAGCCTCGCTTGGATTTTCACATTTGAATGACCCAAGTGGTCGTTTTCACACGATCGTGCTAGGCAAGCCCATGCAAGCATAGAGTGCAATGGCGCCTGCCGTACCTACATTCAGACTTTCCGTTTGACTTAATTCCGCCCGCGGAATAGATAAAATATGCGTGGCCGCATGCAGCCATTCCTCTGATGGCCCTTGTCCTTCGTTTCCAAGCACTAACACTGCTGGCGCTTTTCTAGGTAAATGGAGGGGGTCTTGACCCCCGAGATCTGCTACATAGAGCGACCTTCCCTCCTGTTGAAACCGCGTCAATAATTTTTCTGGCTCTTCAAAGACCAAAGGAACACGTGCCAAAGATCCCATGGAAGACTGAACCACTTTAGGGTTGAATGCATCCACCGTTCCTGGCGGCATGGCCACATAATCCACACCAAACCAATCCGCCAAACGGAGCAAAGTCCCCACATTCCCGGGATCTTGCACACGATCTAACACCATCGCCCAACCTTGATGGCTTGAGATAGGCAAGTCATGTTGGCCAAAAATAGCGAGGATACCTTGTGGATGTTCTTGTCCAGAAATTTCTGCTAAGTCCCTTGGAGGAATGATGTGCACTTTGGGATGGTCGGACATGGGTCCTCCTTCTACCCCATAAAGACGGACTAAGGGCCATCCTGCTGCCAAAAATTCTGCGATCGCCTTTGGCGTCTCTACCAAGAATTGACGCGCTGTTTCGCGGCCTTTTTTTCGCCAAAGTGCACGTACTTGGCTACGCTGATTTTTTGATAGGGGTTCGAGTTGGATTTCCATAGGGCCAAGTTCGGTCAATTGGGACTAATTTTGGCAAAAACCCTCTACCATGATTGCGCCCTCTATTTTGTCTGCCGATTTTGCCAACCTCCAACGCGATGTGGAAATGATTAATGGCAGCGAGGCCGCATGGATCCATATAGACGTCATGGATGGTGTATTTGTTCCGAACCTTTCTTTTGGACTCCCTGTTGTGGCCGCGATCCATCAGCACGCGACAAAGCCCTTAGATGTGCACTTAATGATTGTGCAACCCGAACGCTATATCAAAGAATTCAAGGCCGCTGGCGCCCATGTTTTGACTGTACATTATGAAGCCTCTACCCACCTACACCGCACTTTGCAAGCCATTCGTGCTGAAGGAATGTTGGCGGGTGTAGCCCTCAATCCGCACACCCCTGTTAGCGCGCTCCAAGACGTGCTCCTTGACTTAGATTTGGTATGCTTAATGAGTGTCAACCCAGGATTTGGGGGTCAGTCCTTTATTCCGCAAACCTTCCAAAAGGTGAAGCAACTTCGTGCCATGCTGCAAGAGGCTGGAAGCAAGGCATTCATTGAAATTGACGGCGGGGTCAACGCCAACAATGCGGCAGCCCTCAAGGAGGCAGGCGCTGATGTTTTAGTTGCCGGAAATTCCGTTTTTAAGGCAGCAGACCCGGTGGGCATGATTGCAGAACTCCATGGGGCGTAACCACCTCCTAGGGCTCTTTACCCTCTTTCTTTTATCGACGGGCTGTAGTCCTCGGCAAGCATTGAATGCGCCTTGGGTGCGGGATGTCTCCCTACAAATAGATGGACGCAAGACCCAAAATGAGCATTACACCGAGGTGCTGCAAGTGCGACCCAATACCTCCGTTTTTGGGGTCTTTCCTTACCTCTGGATCTATCATCAGGCACGCGTTAATCGTACAGACCCCTGGGACAATTGGTTGCGCAGATTTGGCGAAAAACCTGTACTATTAGACAGCCTATTGATCGCTAAGGACAAAGCCCAACTCTCCCTCAGACTAAAACAGGACGGATATTTTTACCCCGCCGTGGTGGAGGAATTCAACCAAGGTCGGCACGGGGGCCGATTGACCTATAACATTGAACAGGGTCCACTCACGCGCATCTCTACCTACGACATGATGAGCATGGGGCCCGCCATTGAGCCTTTTATACCGGAATTGTACAATACAAGTCCGCTTACCCATACAGGACAGGCCTTACGTATGGAGCTACTGGATGCCGAACGCAGAAGAGTTGCCGCATTTCTGCAAGACAAGGGCTTTTTCACCCTTGGTCCCGATGCCATCCATTTTGAGTTGGACACCCTTGACCACCCCACACAAGCCTTCGTGAAAGTGCGCATTGACAACTGGAACCGCGACACAGAATATGGCCCGGTGGAAGAGCCCCACCGAATCTGGGTTTTGCGTCAAGTAAAAGGAGACTGGCCCAGCGCGCTGCAAATACATCCACGGGGTATACAACGCTTACCTTGGCTTACCACAGGACAACCTTTTAAAGCGTCAGAGGTAACGCGTAGCACCCAAAAATTGCACGGCATCCCTGCTATTCAATCAGGCAAATGGCAGTTTGACATGGTGGGAGACTCCCTAAATGCCCGCTTGCAAATCACGCCAGCACCTAGGGTTGGCTTAACATGGAAGACAGAAGGGACCACCTTGTCCGGGATTTATGGCATGCAGTCCAGTCTGGATTTATTTGACCACAACCCCTGGGGCGGACTAGAGCATCTCAACCTCACCCTTTCTGCTGGCGTAGGGGCGCAACTTGCAGATTCATCTACCTTGTTCAATACCTACTTTGTTGACCTAGAAGGAGGCCTTCAATGGCCGGGTCTTTGGGGATGGGCCGATGCGCCCATTCAAGCAGGGTCAACCCGATTGGCCGTGAGCGTTGGGCGACAATATCGACGAGAATTTGACCGGATCGCGTTGCGAACCTCGTTAAAATACAATGCGACGACGCGGAAAGGAAATATCCTAGAGCTCAGCCCTTTGGACATCACTTACATCGACCTTAGGCAAGTAGACAGCTTGTTCTATTCTGCCTTATCCATCAAGTCAGGCTTTCAAGATATCTTGTTGGTTGGACCCCGTTTTCGATGGGTACGTCCATTGTTGCGCAAAGGACGCTGGGAAGGGCGCCTGGAAGGATCCCTTGAAAGTTCCGGAATAGGCCTAGATCTATGGATGCGAACTGCTTCGAGCCAACAAAATCGCCCCTACCGCATAGCCGGTGTCCCCTATGCCCATTACGTACGCGCTGAATGGGATGCGCGCGCCCTATATTTTGGCCAACACCGCAACTCGTGGGCATTTCGCTGTACCTATGGTCAGTTGTATACGTTGGCCAATACGCCTGGCTTACCCCCTTTTGAACGAGCGTTTTTTGCCGGAGGCAGTAACGACCTCAGGGGATGGCAGAACTTTCGGCTCGGGCCTGGCGCCATGCCGATGGGTGTTTTTGACAGTACGGGATACTTGGGGTCGGGCACTTTGAAGGCCTTGGCGCAGATAGAATACCGATTTGCGTTGAGCAAGAGCCTTCAAGGAGCCATTTTTACAGATGCTGGAAATACTTGGCTTCAGGAACGTAATATCATGACCTCCTCCTGGTCTCCATGGCAAAATCCCAGCATTCAAGAAGCGGTCACATTCCAACCGAAAAATATCCTGAAACAGTCGGCCTGGGATGCCGGCATTGGGCTGCGCTATGACGTAGATTTTTTCATTATTCGCGCGGACTGGGGACTTCAAATACATGACCCACGCCGGTCAAACCCATGGTTTTCACCTAAAAATGTGCGCACCCAATCCACGTTAAATCTTGGTTTAGGCCTCCCCTTTTAAGTCTGCTTTTTGAGGCCCATTTCAAGGCTAAATCAAAGAAAAGGCCTAGGTTTGCATTTCGTAATTGACCAAAATCAAACCTTCATGGCCTCAGATCGCGTTATTTCCCTTCTCGGTGACCAAGCCGATTACCTCCTGAACCACAAAGCCACTGCGATTCCCAAAGAATCCCTTCACCTGCCTTCTGGCCATTTTGTGGCGGATGAATTTATTGGAAGCAACCGGAATATCCCGACATTGCGTTCTTTGCAGCAACTCTATGGCTCAGGCCGTTTAGCCAATACTGGCTATATGAGCATTTTGCCTATTGACCAGGGTATTGAGCATAGTGCGGGTGCAAGCTTTGCACCCAATCCCTTATACTTTGATCCCGAAAATATTGTCAAACTTGCGATTGACGCTGGATGTAATGCCGTTGCCTCCACATTTGGTGTATTATCCAATGTGAGTCGTAAGTATGCACACAAGATCCCCTTTGTGGTGAAACTAAACCACAACGAGTTTTTATCCTATCCGAACCAATACGACCAAACCATGTATGGCAGCGTGGAGGATGCTTGGAACATGGGCGCAGTAGCCGTCGGTGCCACTGTCTATTTTGGCGCCGAGGAATCTCGCCGTCAATTGCAAGAAGTGTCAGAAGCCTTTGAACGTGCACACGAACTAGGTATGGCGACCATTCTTTGGTGCTACACACGCAATACGGGATTCAAACAAGATGGGGTTGATTATCACACCTCTGCGGACCTAACCGGTCAGGCGAACCATCTGGGTGTCACCATTCAATCGGATATCATCAAGCAGAAGTTGCCCACCAATAATGGCGGCTATTTAGCCACCAAACATGGCAAGACGCACCCCTTTGTCTATGAGAAAATGACGACCGATCACCCGATCGACCTAACCCGTTATCAAGTAGCCAACTGCTACATGGGTAAAATTGGCTTGATCAATTCTGGTGGCGAATCCAAAGGGGCAAGTGATCTTTCTGAATCGGTTACAACAGCCGTGATTAACAAGCGTGCAGGTGGTCAGGGATTGATTCTCGGCCGCAAGGCTTTCCAACGCGATTGGAAAGACGGCGTCGATTTATTGCATGCCGTCCAAGACGTTTATCTTGACTCCAGCATTACCATCGCATAATTACCTAGAAGGATGTCAACAGACTGGTTTCAAAGACAAGAGGTGGGGATCACTACCCCTACCCAAGAAAAGAAAGAAACGCCCGATGGGCTTTGGCATGCTTGTCCCAAGTGCAAGGTGATGGTGTCTGCAGAAGACCATGCTGCCCAATTCTGGGTTTGCGGCAATTGCGGCTTTCATAATGGAATCGATGCCAAGGAGTATTTCTCTTTCTTATTTGACGGCGGCCTATACGAAGAACTGAATGCAGGGATGGTATCAAAAGATCCTTTAGGATTTGAAGACACCAAAAAATATACGGACCGCCTCAAAGCAACCCAAGCCAAGACAGGCCTGAAAGATGCCCTAACCTCCGGCGTGGGAAACCTTCATGGGATTCCTGTGGCCATTGCCTGCATGAACTTTAAGTTTATTGGAGGCTCCATGGGTTCTGTTGTCGGAGAAAAAATTGCCCGCACCATTGACTATAGCTTACAGCATAAGGTTCCCTTTATTATGATCAGCAAATCTGGTGGAGCACGGATGATGGAAGCCGCTTTTTCCTTGATGCAAATGGCCAAAACTTCGGCGAAATTGGCTTTATTGGATGACGCCAAAATTCCCTACATCAGTTTACTTACGGATCCCACAACGGGCGGTGTTACAGCTTCTTATGCCATGCTGGGTGACATCAACATAGCCGAACCCGGTGCTCTAATTGGTTTTGCCGGTCCGCGTGTGGTGAAAGAAACCATAGGAAAAGATTTACCCGATGGATTCCAAACAAGTGAATTTGTGAAGGAACATGGGTTCCTTGATTTCATTGTGGAGCGGAAAGAAGTCAAAAACAAAATGGCCCAATGGCTGAGTTTGGTAGGAAATCTCCCACAGGAGGTCCACGCCAAATGAATTTATTGTACTTTTGCAGACCCGAAAGTCGGGCATACAGCACAAACATCTAAGTGATCTAGGCATGTATCTAAACTCAGACAAGAAGCGCGAAATTTTTGCGCAGCACGGAAAAGGGCCCGAAGACACGGGCACCTCCGAGGGGCAAATTGCCCTCTTCACCTATCGCATCAGCCATTTGACTGGGCACCTTAAAAAGAATCGTAAAGACCACAACACAGAGCGTTCATTGATCCTTTTGGTCGGTAAACGTCGGAGTCTTTTGAACTACCTACAAAAAACCGAGATCCAGCGTTACCGCGCGATCATTGAAAAATTAGGACTTCGCAAATAAGCGTGCAGTCCCTATAGTGGAATCAATTAGAAAAGGCAATTCTTCACGGATTGCCTTTTCGCGTTGGAAGAAGCGGCCTGAAGAAATCAACATCGAAATTAAAAAACATGAAAGCACCCACCCCTATCTCTCAATCACTCACGCTGCCTGATGGCCGTGTCATTACCCTTGAAACAGGCCGTATGGCCCGCCAAGCAGATGGTGCTGTCTTACTCACATGCGGTGGAACTGCCCTTTTGGCAACTGTAGTAGCAAATAAGGATGCACGCCCAGGCGTTGACTTCCTACCCCTTTCTGTAGAGTACAAAGAAAAATTTGCCGGAGCTGGCCGTGTTCCCGGTGGCTTCTTGAAGCGTGAAGGTCGTCCAAGCGACCGCGAAGTATTGGTTTGCCGTTTGGTAGACCGCGTTTTGCGCCCCCTGTTCCCAGATGATTTCCACGCAGAAATCCAGGTCATCATCACCATGCTTTCATTCGATCCTGCTACGGCACCCGAATCTTTGGCTGGTCTAGCTGCATCTGCGGCTATTTCTATCAGTAACATCCCCTTTAACGGTCCGATGTCTGAAGTGAACATAGCACGTGTCAACGGAGAATTTGTGATCAATCCCTCGTACGCTCAACTTGAAGTAGCCGACATGGAGATCATGGTAGGCGCTACAGCGGACAGCGTGGTGATGGTCGAAGGCGAAATGAAAGAAGTTTCTGAAGATGAGATGTTGGAGGCCATTCAAATTGGCCACAACGCCATTAAGGAGCAAGTTGCATTACAATCGGCCCTTGCTGCCATGGTGCCTTCAGCTATGCCCAAGCGCGAATACAGCCACGAGACACACGACGAAGATTTACGCAAGCACGTGGAAGCTGCCACCTACGAAGGTGCCTATAAAGTTGCAGGCTTAGGTTTACCCAATAAAGCTGAGCGTTCTGCGCAATTTAAAGCGGTCTTTGAAGCCTACGTTGAAACCCTATCAGACGAACAGAAAGCGTCTTCTTTGGATTTGGCCAAGGTGTATTTCCACGATGTGGAATACAAAGCCATGCGCAATCAAATTTTGGATAACGGTATCCGTTTAGATGGCCGTAAGACGGACGAGATTCGCCCTATCTGGGTAGAGACGGATGTTCTTCCTGGACCCCACGGTTGTGCCTTGTTTACACGTGGTGAAACGCAATCCTTCACCACGGTTACCTTGGGTACTGCCTTGGATTCAAACCGTATTGATGCGGCTACCATGACTGGCGATGAGAAGTTTTACCTGCATTACAATTTCCCTCCTTTCTCGACTGGAGAGGCACGTATGATGCGTGGCACCAGCCGTCGTGAAGTAGGTCATGGTAACTTGGCACAGCGTGCTTTGAAGAACATGGTCCCACAAGGAAGCGGTTATACGATTCGGATTGTATCCGATATCCTTGAATCCAATGGATCCTCTTCCATGGCAACGGTATGCGCCGGAACCTTGGCCTTGATGGATGCGGGTATTCAAATTGAGCGTCCAGTGAGTGGTATCGCTATGGGGCTTATCACAGATCCTGAAAGCGGTAAATACGCCGTTCTTAGTGATATCCTCGGAGATGAAGACCACTTAGGTGATATGGACTTCAAGGTCACCGGCACCGAAAAAGGCATCACCGCATGCCAAATGGACATCAAAATCAAAGGCTTAAGCTTTGAAATTCTGAAGAATGCCTTGAACCAAGCCAATGCAGGTCGCGCCCACATCTTGAATGTCATGACCTCGGCAGTTCCTGCATCACGCGCCGAATTGAAGCCCCATGCCCCGCGCATGGTCGTTTTGGAGGTTCCGAAGAGCTTTATTGGGGGCATCATCGGACCTGGTGGAAAAATCATTCAGGGAATGCAAGCCGAAACGGGTACCACCATCACGATTGAAGAAGTGGGCAACATTGGCCGCGTCGAAATCAGTGGTACCAATGCAGAAGGTATTGCCTTGGCACAGCAGCGCATCAATGAAATTTGTTTTGTTCCATTAGTCGACACAGTGTACAAAGGCGTAGTGAAAGGGGTACAAACCTTTGGCGTATTTGTAGAGATTGGTCGTGGAACAGAAGGTTTATTGCACGTGTCTGAAATGGATTGGAAGCGTGTTGAAGACCCCTCTGCTCTCTACAAAGAAGGCGACAAAGTGGAAGTCAAGCTTTTGAGCATCGACGACAAGGGCAAGTTGCGTTTGTCACGCAAAGTGCTTCTTGAAAAGCCCGAAGGCTATGTAGAGCGCGCTCCACGCGAAGACCGCGGACCACGTCATGATCACGGCGACCGCGGACCACGCCCCGAACGCGGCGAGCGCCGTGAACGCGGTCCCCGCAATGAGGAATAAGTGATTTGAAAAAATCGCGTAATTTGTTTGTTTAACCCAAGTACGAAATCATCCGATGCGTCAATTAAAGATTACGAAGCAGGTCACCAACCGCGAGACGGCCTCCCTGGATAAATACCTCCAAGAGATCGGCAAAGTAGAATTGATCACGGCGCAAGAAGAAGTGGAACTCGCCCAGAAAATCAAGGCGGGTGACCAACGTGCTCTGGAGAAGCTCACTAAGGCCAATTTGCGCTTTGTTGTCTCGGTGGCAAAGCAATATCAGAACCAAGGTTTAACTCTTCCTGATTTGATCAATGAAGGCAACCTAGGCTTGATCAAAGCAGCGCAGCGCTTTGACGAGACACGTGGATTTAAGTTCATCTCTTATGCCGTTTGGTGGATTCGCCAAAGCATTTTACAAGCATTGGCAGAACAATCACGTATTGTTCGCCTGCCGCTGAATAAAATTGGTTCAATCAACAAAATCAACAAGGCTTATGCCGCGTTGGAGCAAGCGCACGAGCGTCCGCCAAGTGCTGAAGAGATTGCCACCAAGCTAGAAATGAGTGAAATGGATGTGAAGGAGTCTATGCGTAACAGCGGACGCCACGTATCGATGGATGCACCTCTAGTAGAAGGTGAAGACAGCAACCTTTATGATGTCTTGAACTCGCACGATTCACCGAATCCTGATGATGACCTCATGGTCGATTCATTGCGCACGGAGATTGAGCGCTCTTTGACCACTCTTACACCACGTGAAGGCGATGTCATTCGCCTCTACTTTGGTCTCAATGGACAGCATCCTTTAACCTTGGAAGAAATTGGTGAAAAGTTTGACCTAACACGTGAACGTGTTCGCCAAATCAAGGAAAAGGCCATCCGCCGCTTGAAGCATGCTTCTAGAAGTAAAATTCTGAAAACCTACCTAGGCTGATATATCTTTAAGCTTATGGCTCAGCGCGCTTATCCATCTATTATAGCCACCCTGCTTATTGCAGTGGTGGCTTTTTCTTGTTCCCCTGTCAACCAATCCTTGAAGCGTAGTAAAAAACTGGCATCTGCAGGACTTACTTACGAAGCTACAACCATGGCACTAGAAGCTTTGGAACGTAAGCCTGGCCATCAAAAAGCGATGATCCAGGTAAAAACGTATGGTGAAAAGGAAATTAAAGCACAATTGCATGAATTTGATCGTCTCGCAGAGGCAGGTGAAACGGTGAGCGCTTTGGATGCATTCGTTCGTGCCCGGGACCTCGAGGACCGTGCCAATAGAGCGGGCGTCCTTCTTTTGGGCACCTCTGCCCATATGTCAGAATACAACATACTCAAGCGGGATTACGTGAAGGATTTGGTCCAGAAAGGGCAGCAATCCTTAGATCAAGGTGACTTTACGGGCGCTGAACGAACGTTTGCGAGAGCCCTCAAGTACAGCCCAGAAGACAATGCCCTTCAAGATCTTTGGCGCGCTGCCTTGGCGGAACCTCTGCACCGCGAAGCCCATAGGTTGTATGACAACCAGAAATACCGGACAGCGTTTTATATATGGGCCGATTTGGAGCAAGAAATTGGGGAGCCTTACAAGAATAGTCGCCAGTACCAAGATTCAGCCGTTTTTCACGGCATGGTGACGGTGGGGGTCCGCGACATTTTGGCCCCTACCCGACAGGAGCTGACCCTTAGCCAAAGCATGCGGGCAGATTTAATCAACAACCTTGTGCGCACAGAGGATCCCTTCATTGATTGGATTAACTGGAATGACCAAACCCGTTACCAAGCCTCAGAGCAGCCTGATTATTTGCTTGAAATGGAAATGACCGATTGGACAGAAGTGCCTGGTACCATGTCCCGTTATGAACGCCAGGGTTACCGAAAAGAAATCCTGGACAAGAAAAATCCAGACACGGGTGAGGTCACAAAAGAAACTGTATATCACAAAGTCGTATACTTTGACATCGATTACCGCGTCTATATCCATGGCGCACTAAAGTTTAGCCTGGTAGATCCAATTAAAGGAAGCATCCTGACCTCCAAAGAGGTAGAGGAACAAAGTGAGCGCATCGTGGCCTCTGCTGAATACAGTGGAGATCCTGCCCATCTGTATCCGGGACAGTGGAGCAGCATCTCGGAGGCCAAAACCACTGACCAAGTTCTGACCAGTAAAAAAGGCCAATTAGATGGCCGAATGAAAACAAGTTATAACCCACGCATCATCGATGATATGCGGGAAGCGGTCAAAAATAGTTTGGTAAACAAAACGAGTGTCACCTTAATTCAGGCCTTGAATTCTCCTCTCTTTTTGCAGTAAGCATTCTTTTTCTCCAACACAGATTCTACCGCACCTTGAGGCTACGGCTTTCGCTTACCTTTGCAAAGCACTTTCCACAACATTGGGGCTGACCGGTTTTGACAGCAAGATGAAGGGGTCTGTAAGCATGCCGAGCTATCCGATTGATGCTCGTTAATTCAACGTCGGAATCTATAATTGGCGAGTACAACTACGCTCTTGCCGCTTAATCTTCCAATAGGAGACTAAGCTAATTCCGCACTAGGTGCGGAAGCGGGACATCCCTCAAGATCCACGTCCTGCGGAGATTGATCAAGGGGTGCTGGAAATGCGGGAATAGGAAGGTTTTTGCTGCGCGAATCTTCTGAAATTTAGTAGATAAGCTGAAGGTGGGGTGTTTGTCCTCAGCCTTTGGATGAAAACCAATGACAAAATAAGCATGTAGAAAGCTTGTCGTTTCCTTGTCTGGACGTGGGTTCGATTCCCACCAGCTCCACTTAGTGATCAAGAACCCGGTACGGATGTACCGGGTTTTTTATGGCCTGGAGGCAAAGCTTACTTTAGCCTCCGAAGCCATGAAATACGGGATTGCGAAGCGATCCAGGTACTTGATTCCCTCCACGCGAGCCCAGGCAGTAGCCTTAGCCCATCCCTCTGTGGGAGCCTAAGAAAAATTGGGCATCTTGTACTTGGAGGCTCGCCATGGCCCGCTGGGCTCGGTTGGCGCGATTCCACATGGGCAGATTGAATGTGTTCCATACGCAGCGGGTTTGCAAACGCTATGCCAAATTAGGCATACCTAACAACAGGCTAATGGAGGAGAACAAGTCCTTGCAGTTGAACTAAAATACCTCGTTTTTGTTTTGCTTCTTTAGCCAAAACCCATGCCCGACACGCCCCGCTTTTCTACCAAGGAAATTGACCGCATCATTCAAATGGCGTGGGAAGACCGTACGCCCTTCGAAGCCATTACCTACCAGTTTGGAATCAGGGAGAATGAAGTGCGAGAAATCATGCGCAGAGAAATGAAGCCGTCCTCGTTTAAAATGTGGCGAAAAAGGGTGACGGGTCGACGTACAAAGCATCAACGGTATCGGGGCGAGGATGTCCAGCGCTTTCGAAGCGCCAACCAAAAAGACTAGTTCTCGCGCTTCTCAAATGTCTCCCTCTTGCGTTTGCGCACCCGACGCACGATCAGGACAATCCATGCGATCAAACAGAATAAAAAAAATGCGGCATCTAAAGTCAAGATGCCCGAAACAAACGCACAACCTAAATCCCTCATTTTAGCTTAACAGCCGTACCGTAGGCCAGCATTTCACTCGCCCCTTGCATGATCATGGCGGTGGTAAAACGCACACCCACGACGGCATCCGCCCCAAGTCGCTCGGCATCTTGCACCATGCGCTCCAACGCTTCCTCGCGTGAATCGGCAGCAAGGCGTGTATACTCTTCAATCTCACCGCCAATAATGTTCTTCAGGCCGGCAAAAATATCTCGGCCAATATTCCGTGCTCGGACTGTGCTTCCGCGCACCACTCCGAGGGTCGAGATGATTTCATGACCCGGAATGGTCTCTGTACTAACCATTTTCATCTTACAATTCTTTTTGAATGTTCATCCAAACGGAATGATCTACGTCCGCCGGATAGGTGTGACCCAAATAGTCCAACCACTGATCCTCCAACGCCTTTTGTAAATCCGTGATCACCTGGCCACGGCATTCTTGTAAAGTTTTTGGTCCCGCTGCCTGCGCTTCAGAAACATACACAACGGCAAACCCCCCTTCATAGGCAACGGGGCCTATGACCTTTTCATGGGATTGTCCAGAGGTCACAAACAGCGATTGCTTTGCATTTAAGTTTACAGCACCTGCTTCTAAATGGTTGTAGTCTTGGGCGGCCATGGCCAAGGGATCCTTGCTATTGAGTACACGCAATACTTTCTCTGCGGGGACACCGCGACGCAATTGATCCGAGGCCTTTTTAGCAACCTTTTCATTGCTGGTCGTAAACACACTTCCGGTAAAGCGCTCGTTCCATTGATATTGATCCTGAAAAGCAACAAAATAATTGGCTAGTTGGGCGCTGTCCTGTGACGCGGCATCCCACACACGCTCGCGGGTCAAGTCAAATACCAAAATCCCTTCCCGATACTCTTGGGCAAGAAAACGGAAAGATGCATTCTCGGTAGGCAAACGAAATTCGGCTTCAGCCATAAGTGCCGCCTCCATCATGGGCTGCAAGACCGCATAAGCCTGAGCCGGTGACACCTTCTTTATGTTTTCCGCGCGCTCATTCAAGGATTCTCGTCGACGCGTTTCTGCATCCACCGCACGTGCCGCAAATTCTTGCTGCGTGATCATCCCTGCGCCCGCGCGTTTGCTTTCAAAAGTCACAACAGGTTTGGTCATTTTATCTGTAGACTTTCCTTTTTCAAGTGCTTTGAGTACTTGATTCAAGGCTGCTTGATCTGTCTGTACTTGGTAGTCTCCTTGAAGGCGCGCAAGGAATGCTTGCTTAGAGGCATTCGAGCGCTCATCACGACGAATCTTTCCTGTTAATTCGCCCTGCATGCGTTCAAAAGCGGGCAATGCTTCAAACGAAACACGTTGGACGATGTGCCACCCAAGTTTGGTTTGGAACGGCGCAGACAAATCGCCATCTGCGCCTAAGGCAAAAGCCGCGTCTTCAAACTCGGGCAACATCTGATTCAGGCCAAATGCCGGCAGTTGACCCCCACGAGACAAAGAACTCTGATCCTCAGAATGCTTGCGCACGAGCGTATTAAAGTCTTCTCCATCCACCAAACTCTGATAGAGATCTTGAATTTTCTTTGCTGCATCTAGATTGGGACGTTCTTCTGTATCCAAGATGAGAATATGTGCGGCCGTCATTCGGTAGCGGGCTGGGCGCTTGTCTAACACCTTGATCAGGTGATACCCATACTGCGTGCGAACCGGGCCTACCAGTTGCCCCATTTCGGCTTTGTAACAGGCACTTTCAAATGGATAAACCATGTTGAAGACATTGAAATAGCCCAGGTCCCCCCCATTGACCGCACTATAGTTGTCCGAAGATTGCTGACGGGCAATAGTTTCGAACGACTCACCACGATGGAGACGGTCACGAATCGCCATGATCTGCTTAAACACCTTGGCCGTATCTTCTGGTAGCGCATTCTCTGGCAAGTCAAGCATGATGTGGGCGGCGCGTATATCTGTCCCCATTCGGGCATAGGCTTCTTTCACAATGCCTTCATCCACCATTTTGTCCGTTAAATAGGGCTTAAGCAATTGACGGTAGTAGGTATTGTACTCGGTAAGAAAGGCAGGCAAGGTGTCACGCCCGAGGGCTTCTGCTTCCGCTACCTTTTGCTTGAACGCCATATAGAGCCCCAAGTATTCCTCCGGTGTTTTGGGATCAATCTGATTTCCAATATCCTTGTTCTTACCATAGACATAAAGGAATTCCTGCACAGAGATGGGCTTCTCCCCCACGGTAAAAAGGGTTTGTGCCGAAAGCTGCATGCCCGCGGCAATGAAGAGGAGGGTATAAAGGGTCTTTTTCATGATGCTGTCGTAAAATCGAGTATAGAATACTTTTGAGGGTCAAATGTACATTGCCTACAGGGGTTCTCCATGTGCTTTTTCCTCAATAAAGCCACCTACCTCGGTAGGAATCGTAGGTATTGATGCCGAGCTTAAACCGGTAGCCAGAAGAGACCACATCGCCTGGACGGAAGACGCGGTAAAATCCGTACTTAAACAACTGTTTATTGAGTCGAAACGTATGCTCAAGGCCCACAAAGGTCTCGACATGCTGCAAAGAGATGGAGGGTATCAAGACGCCACTGGCTCCTACTGCCGCCTGAAATTTTAATCGTCGGACCCACGGTATGCGGTTGAGAATAGCCCCTTCAAAATGGTGAACGCCATAAAACTCCAGGTAGGGCCGCGCGGTGTGGTAGGTAGAATCCAAGGCCTGAAAGGTGGCATTGGGCATAGAGAAGAGGTTTTTATCTGATCCACGGAAATATTTGTGTTCAATAAAGCGAATACTGTCCAAATTTGACCCAAAGAAGCTTCCCGCACCTGCGCTCCATTCAGAATAGCCCAAACGCGGCCAACGTACAAAATCTCGCGCTTCGATACGCAGGAGATGATACTTGACATCAGAACCGAAGAGCTTGGGAATTCCCCATCGATATTCGAGTTCAATGTCCGGGTAGGGACTCCCTAAAACAAACTTTCGGTTCCCTTTAAAGATGTACCGCTGATAGGGACGAATCAATAGCTGCACCCCAAAAATAGCCACCGTATAGGTTGGAAAATCCTGCGGTGGATTGAGGGTTCCAAATAGCCCATCCGACCAATTGTCCATCACCAATCCTGCGATAGAGGAACGTTCCGAAAAATCCAAGCTGGTCCGAACATAGACGCCATTGAACCACTCCATGCGCTGCGCAGCCGTAAAATACTTTCGACGCGCATAATTGCCGCGCGCAAAGGTGCCCAAAATAGACTCATAGGTATTGACCATCATGTAGTCATCGCCATAGGCCCATTCCATGTCTCCAAAACGCCTTGGATTGTAGCGATAATGAATAGATATCTCTCCTTTGAGATCTCGATTGGCAAAACCATAATTGGCATAGCCATCCAACGTGAGTCTCTGGTCGTTGTCAAAAGTGCGCGTGATGCTGCCCCCTATGTTATGCCGGTATCCCCCTATGCCAAAAGGACGAAATTGGGCAATGATGGGATCTACATACACCGAAATGCCCCGCTTCCTAGACCGGTAGCCCATGCCCGTAAGGAGGGGTTTATGCCATTTGAGGGTATTGTATTCGCGGTCCACACTGTCCACGTAGGCATCACTGTCGTAATACAAAGCCAAGCTGTCTTGATAATGAACATGGGTCTGCTCTGCTAACGCCAATGGAATGGGGCGAAGTCGTTCCCACTGATGCGCGCTTTGCGTAAAGGCATCTGGTGCATAGGCACGCACAGCTAACCGCATGGTGGTTGTTTGGCTTAAATCATTGAATACATGATGGCTGTGTCGTACTGTCACCCTCCCTGTATCTGTCCCATCCTTCCATTGAAAATCACGATCAACCACCACATTGGCGCCCGAACCTTCATCCAAGACGTGACGCTGAACCATGGTCATGCTTTGAAAGGCGGTCAAGGCGCCACCGGTCAATACCATTGCGCTTTTATTGACAAACCAATCCCCCTCTCTGACCCAGACAGTCCCCATATATCCTGGGACACTTAGGGCATCAAACTGGACCACATAGATCTTTTCTCCGGTGGGTTCCGTTCTGAGAATATCTACCAATTTGTAGCGAAAATGTACCCCCGCATCCGATGCCAAAGGACTCGGCAAAGGCAGAGAAAAAATTTTAGGCATGTTGATCGTCGCAGAAAAAAGATCCACATCCCCATCCTGATATCCTTCATAGAAATGTCTTCCCATTTCAGGGGGCCTTTGCTCCCCCATAAATTGAGACCGACCTGAAAAGCTGGCGCGCATTTCCATGCTATTTCCAAAATTGCCCTCTCCTTCGCTCAGGTGCTGGTCAGCTGCCACGACCCATTCATTGTACTGCGTAGGGCGCTCCCGCCGCGAAACACTTAAAAATTCGAACAAATGACTTCTACCGCCTTGGGTGTAACTGCTTTTGGCATAGGTGCTGCATTGCAGATTTGCCGTTTTTTGGCGCTGATCCTTGACCGTATTGATCACTTTTTGCATCACCTCCCATCCCACATTGCTCGCCTTTTCAAAGACCAAGGCCGTTTCTAGCCGAACGACTTGTGTATCCATTGGCAGCTCCTGCGCGCGGGCAGCCGGATGGACCGCGAGGAAGACGAAGAAACCAATATGAATAGGGACCCCCTTCATGAATGCTGACTATGCACCACCACTTGGTCCGCGATCCGCTTTGCATGCTGACGTAGTTGGGCCATATCCCCAAGTAAAGGTCCATGGGTAAGTGCCACCGCCATACGGCGATAAGGACGTGTATTGGGTTTGCCAAAAATCTTGACGTCGGCATTTTCCAATTGCAAGGCTTCCGAAAGGCCTTCAAAACGAGGGGGGGCATTCCCGGCATCTTCGGCAAGAATCACCGCCGAAACACCCGCACGGAACAATTGGATTTCTGGAATGGGCAATCCGAGCAATGCCCGGGCATGTAATTCAAATTCATTGAGATTTTGCGTTCCCGCCAGGGTAACCATCCCCGTATCATGCGGACGTGGAGAAAGCTCCGAGAAGACAACCCCTTCCGAAGTTAGAAAAAACTCTATGCCCCATATCCCCGCGCCCCCCAAGGCTGCTGTTACCTTGTCTGACATGGCCTGTGCTTCTTGCAGATCGCGGATAGAAATGGCACAGGGTTGCCAACTTTCTTGATAATCGCCACGTTCCTGACGGTGGCCGATCGGAGCGCAGAACAACGTAGGTCCATGCGCTTGGGTGACAGTCAACAAGGTGATTTCCGTGTGGAATTGGATAAATCCTTCCACGATCACCTCCATTAAATCTCCACGGCTCCCTTCCATGGCATACTGCCAGGCTTTGGAAATATCCGCTTCGGTTTTGACCACTGATTGGCCCTTTCCAGAACTTGACATCAGGGGTTTGACCACACAGGGCATGCCCACTTGTTCCACCGCAGCGTAAAATGATTCTAGGGTGGAGGCATACTGATAGGGGGCTGTTCGCAAGCCCAATTCTTTTGCGGCAAGGTCCCGGATCAACTTTCGGTTCATGGTAAAATTAGCCGCCTTAGCAGAGGGGACCACATGAAAACCCTCGGCTTCGTAATCATAGAAACGGTCTGTACGAATACTTTCCACTTCGGGCACCAGGATATCAGGACGGTGCTTGACCACAGCGGCATCGAGTGCCGTGCCGTCCAGCATATTGAACACTTCAAAATCATCTGCCACTTGCATAGCAGGAGCACCTTCATAATTGTCACAAGCCACCACATAGGCGCCCAGTCTTTTAAGGGATATCACGACTTCCCTACCCAATTCACCCGAACCTAAAAGCAGTACTTTTTTCATACGTAAGATTGCAAGGTTCTAAGATAAGGCAAGTAAAAGGCGCCTAGGAAAGTTGTTTAAACGGGCTCCGCAGGGTATAGGATGGCAAATGATGAAATCGCTGGGCATAGACCTGCATCATCCATTTGACCAATGGCCGAGGAGTGAAGAAGACAAAACTGTTTTCTACCGGAACCGCCCCCATGGTGCTTTTTATTTCTGTGGCCGTGCGGCCCATGTTTAAACAGGCACGCTTTTCTTCTATAGCAAGGGCTACAAGATCCATCATGGAACGCTGATAGAATTGCGCTTGCTGCGCATAAATAGGCTCAAATCCCATATGCATGGCGTGCACGGCCTCATGATCTACAATGGCTGTAATAAATCCTACCCATTGCCCCTCGTTGCGGTAGCCATAAATTCGGAATGCGTCACCCAGCTGTTCTTTGTACGTGGTCAAGAGGACCTCGAGGGACGCCGGCAAGGTCACCGTCTTTTTGCGCAAGGTTTGCTTAAGAAGCCCCGATGCCCAGGGCACCCAAGTTTCTGGCTCTTCTTGGCTTAAATCAACCTGTTCACAGCCTTCTGCTAATGAAATGGCACGTTTAGCGCGAGTCCGGTATTTGGTGGACATAGCGGCCAAATAATCATCAAAAGTGGCCCATTCTGGGCGAATAGACAATACCATGAAGGGTTCCGCAGGAACCACAATAGCCTCATGAATGTCGGTATTGCCCAGCACATTGGCCACCACGAGTTTGTACCCTTTTGGCCAAATAGGAATTTGTTTCAAGCCTTTCTTTGGATGGAGCGTCGGGAAAAACAACCCTGGCAAGGCGTTATGTCCCAGGGTACGGATGGCCACGCCGGATAACAGAAAGTTAACCACAGGCAATAGCAAGCGGCTTACGTATCGCCCCGTAGGACGCTGAAGGGCAAGGTCTGCATGCAGTATGGACTGTCCATTGACCCGAATCCAACCTTTGGCCCCTGGCAATGCAGACTGTAGTGCCAAAAATCTATCCGAGGTAAGTGCAGGCAGGGCATTTGGTGCGTTGGGGATCATACTATCCTCGGAACAAGAATAGTTCCATTTGGTTTAATATTGCGCACGTTTTTAGGCCCAATAAAGCATGACCGCTGCCATCAGGGCCATCAGAACGTCTTCTACAATGGTGACAAAACTCATAGGAAGATCAAATACATCACCCAAACAGGCACATTGAATTTTCTTCTTACTAAGATTGCTTTGGATCACCGAACCGGCTCCCAAGATCATGAGAACAAGCGTCACAGAATGGGTAAAGACGGGGGCAATGTTTAACAAATAGGCCATTCCCAGGGCTAATTCCACAAAAGGATATACATATCCCCAACCTGGCCAAACACCTGCAATCCAATCATACATACGGTAAGATGCGGCAAACCCTTGCACATTGAGCAGCTTGAAAAAGCTAAATACCAGGAAGAAACCTGCCATAAAATGGCGCATCCAACGCATGACATCGCCATTTTCTATCTCGAGAGAAGCCGTGACCAACATCAGCAATCCAACAATGAGCCATAACGGTTTATAGGTAGCAAAGAATCCACGCTGATCGATAAAATCCTTTACCGCGGCAGGCGGTTCTTCATTTGACGGGGCTATTTCTGAGACCGTGTAATGACCCGCCTCCATCACCACTTTTTGGATCGTTCCAAATGAAAGTGATGGATCCATCTCGAGCGAAAGCTGAGGGGCTTCTAATTGCACGTGTGTGTCTTGGACTCCGGGCAGCGATTCTAGCGCTTTTTTAACGCGGGCAACGCAACCGCCACAAGTCATGCCAGAAATGATAAATTCGCTATGTTCCATGACACAAAGATCGTACATCCGCCTACTCGTAGCAGTAACCTGTATCACTTTTGCCGTTCCGGCACGAGGGCAAGCTGATTTTCGTCAGAACGGGGACAAAATCACAGGAGACAGCTTGTCTTGGCCTGAGGTCATCGCGGCGTATGAACCCCTGTTAGGACAGTCGTACCAAAGTGCAGGTAAAAAGCCAGGCGGTTTTGATTGCTCCGGCCTATTGCAGTGGGTTTTTGCGCAGCAAGGGGCGACCCTTCCTGCAAGTAGTAAAGGGTATCCATCAATAGGGAAGTCCGTTCACCTGGACAGTGTGCAGGTAGGGGATTTTATATTGTTTTCAGGAAGGAATGCCCGCGAGGTGGGACACGTCGGTCTTTGCGTCGGATTCGATAATGGGTATATCCTCATGCTACACAGCGCCACCCACAGTGGCGTCCTCATTGAACCCTGGCAAAATCAATCCTATTATACCCAGCGCTTTATGAGCGTCAAACGTCTGTATCTCTTCACACAATAACCCCTTTATGCGCGCTTGCCTTCTACCGTTTTTCAGTCTCATGTTTTTTAGTTCTTGTCAAAATGGACTCAAAGAAGCGCCTCCGTGCCTCCAGCAAAAAATACCTGGATTTCAGGCCTGGTGTTGCGCACAAGGGGCCCGTATAGATGAATACCAATTTCAAGGCAAACCCGTTTACACGTTTGACCCTGGAAATTGCGGGGGAGACTTTCCTACGTATGTCTTGGATGCACCATGTGACACATTGGGTTTTTTAGGCGGTTTTGCTGGTTTTACGGACATACAAGGCATACCTTTTTATGGAAATGCGAGCTTCCAAAGAACCTTGTGGAAGAACTAATCCCCTACCCTTAGCCCTACCTTTGTTCTATGATTGTAGGTCTCATCCGAGAAGGAAAAACACCCCCAGATCGGCGTGCTGTGCTGACGCCACAACAATGCGCACAATTTCTTGCACAATTTCCTGAACATTCCATTTTTGCAGAACCCAGTGCGGTCCGTTGTTTTCCGGACCAAGCGTATGCAGAAGCGGGCTGTCACATCACCACACGCATGTCAGAATGCGATGTCTTACTAGGCGTGAAAGAGGTGCCTATCAAGGATTTGGTACCAGGGGCTACCCACTTTTTTTTCTCACACACCTACAAGGAGCAACCCTATAATCGAGCGCTGCTCAAAGCCTGTATTCAAAAAAAGGTGCGTTTAATTGATTGGGAATTACTCAAGCGCGACGGGAAGCGACTCATCGGCTTCGGCCATTATGCAGGCTTGGTGGGCGCCTATGAAACCCTGAGGGGCTTTCTTCAAATGAAAGGGCTTGCACCTTTGCCCCCGGCAGCTGACTTGGCGTGGGTTGACCAGTTAAAAACGGCCTTGAACCAACATACCAAAGACGGTTGGCGCATCGTCCTTACCGGGACAGGTCGTGTGGCGCAAGGTGCGACGGAGATGCTCCTAGCAGGTGGTTGCACCCAGGTAAGCCCGCAAGATTTTATCGTTGGCACAATGCCTTCAGCACCCATTTTTACGGTCCTGACGGCTATCGATTATGTACAACACAAAGACGGAAAACCCTTTAACAAGAGTGAATTCTACACGCACCCAGAACGCTTTTCCTCTGCCTTTTTACCCTATGCCCAGGTAGCAGACATCTACATTCCTTGTCATTTTTGGGCGGAAGGCGGCCCGCATTTTTTTACGCAAGAACAAGCGCAAGACGCCTCCTTTTCACTCCAGTTTATCGGCGATATCAGTTGTGATATTGCGGGTCCTATCCCTTCCACCATTCGTCCGAGTAACATGGCCAACCCTTATTACGCATGGGATCCACTTACGGGACAGGAGGTTCCCTTCGGCCAAAACGGAAGCCTTGGCGTTTTGGCAGTAGACAACTTACCTGGTGCCGTACCAGGGGATGCCACCGAAGGATTTGGACAACAATTTTTATCCGATATTTTCCCTGCGATAGTCAATGAAGATGCTCAAGGCATTCTAGCGCGCGCAACCGAAACCCAAGAAGGTGCGCTCAATAAAGGATTTCACTATATGGATAGCTACGTAAACGGAATGGATTTTCCACATCCAACCAAAGAAGAATGGCAGGGGGCGCTGGATCAAGCCCTTGCCGAAACACAAAAGCGTTTAAAGGTTCTTGAGGCATCCACAGATGTGCCCACTTTTGAAAATACGGTAGTGGCCATTGAAACATTGACGGCTCCTCTAGATCCTTTAACGGAGCGACTCTTCAATTATAATTCAGCTTGCACTGACGCGAACATTCAAGCAATAGCCCAATACTTCTCCCCAAAGTTGGCTGCCTTGAGTAATGATATTTTACTAAACCCGGTCCTTTTTGAAAGAGTCAAGGCCGTCCATGATGCCTCGCCTACCCTGGACGCAGAAGCCTCTATGTTGTTAACAAAAACGTATAAAGCGTATACCCGTAATGGCGCGCTATTAGCGCCTGAACAACAAGGTGTGCTCCGCCAACTTGACGAGCGCATGGGGCAAGCAGGCCTAGAGTTCAGTGAGAAGATCTTGGCAGATACAGAAACTTGGTCCATGCACCTTATAGATCCTTCAACCGTGGCGGGATTACCACAAAGTATTCTGCAACAAGCCGCGCTTGCAGCAAGTGAAAAGGGAACAGAAGGTTGGATCATCACCTTGGATGCGCCGTCCTATCTAGGCTTTATGACCTATTCCACACACCGTCCTAGTCGTGAAAAACTATGGCGGGCCTATGCCCAACGGGGTGCCCGCGGCGATGCCCATGACACCCGACTGCTTACTATTGAAATTGCACGTTTGCGCATGGAGCGCGCAAAGCTATTAGGCTATACGACGCATGCCGAATTCGTCCTCGAGGAGCGCATGGCAGGTTCACCGAAAACGGTGCATGCGTTTTTGGAAGATCTTGTACAAAAAGCATTGCCTGCGGCACAAAGAGACGTGAAAGCGCTCAAAGATTTTGCAGCTGAACATCTAGATATAGGTGACCTACAGCGCTGGGACATTGCCTTTGTGTCCGAAAAATACAAGCTGTCAGTGCTGGATATTGACGATGAAATCACCAAGCCCTACTTCCCCTTAGGACGCGTACAAGACTGGGCCTTCGCCGTAGCAAATCGACTTTACGGCCTAACTTTTCAGCCTTCCCGGTCCCCCACCTACCATGCAGATGCGCGTGTCTTTGATGTGCGCAATGCCCAAGGGGAATGGGTGGCACACCTTCATGCAGACTGGTACCCTCGAAAGGGAAAGCGCAATGGCGCATGGATGACAAGTTACCGACAAGCACATAGAGACAACCATGGCCGGGTCTACCCGATCATTTCGATGGTGGGCAATTTTAGCCCCCCATTCAAGGAACAACCGGCGCTGCTCACCTTTAATGAAGTCTTGACGCTATTTCACGAGTTTGGCCATGCGCTTCATGGCATGCTAGGCGTTGGCCAGTTCAGTAGCTTGACAGGAACGAGTGTGCGTTGGGATTTTGTTGAGTTGCCCTCTCAGTTTATGGAAAACTGGTGTTTCCAACCCAAGGAATTAGCCCAATGGGCCAAACATTTCAAAACAGGGGAAGCCATGCCCACGGCCATGGTTGAACGCCTTCAGCAAAGTCAGACCTTTCTTGAAGGTTTGGCGACCGTTCGTCAATTGGGCCTTGGTCTTTTAGATTTAGCATGGCACCATCGGAGCACAGAGGTTCAAGATGCTGCGGCACTTGAAAAAGAGGCATTGGCCCGGGTGGAGGTTTGGCCTACCGTGGAGCAAAGCTGGATATCTCCTGCATTTTCGCACATTTTTGCTGGCGGCTATTCCGCCGGCTATT
Source organism: Cryomorphaceae bacterium BACL7 MAG-120322-bin74 (assembly GCA_001438205.1). GTDB lineage: Bacteria > Bacteroidota > Bacteroidia > Flavobacteriales > Schleiferiaceae > TMED14. The sequence goes on along the minus strand of LICG01000001.1, from coordinate 21,293 downwards.
ATTCCTATAAATGGGCCGAAGTACTCGATGCAGATGCTTTCGCACGATTCCAAGAGGAAGCTGAGCATGAAGCGCAGGTTGCGCAAGATTTCATGAAACTGCTTCAGTCAGGCGGAAGCATTGACCCGATGGAATTGTTTACCACCTTTCGTGGCCGCGCCCCAAAGCCCGATGCCCTCCTTCAACGCGCCGGACTTCATGGCTGAAATTCGTGCAAAAAAATCCCTCGGGCAGCATTTTTTACGTGACTTAACGGCCGCGCAAAAAATGGCAGCGGCATTGCGCCTTTCGGGATACGAACATATCCTAGAAGTTGGACCGGGCACCGGTGTGCTGACACAATTCTTACACCCATTACGTACTACCCTTCACGCCATTGAACTTGACCGCGAAAGCATTCCTGTATTGCAAAGCAAGTTCCCTGAAATGAGTGGGCGACTCTACCATGCGGATCTTTTAAAATGGTCTATTCCAAGCCCATTAGATTCAGTCCCTTTTGCCTTGGTCGGCAACTATCCCTATAACATCTCGACACAGATTGTATTTTGGATGATTGACCGTCGCCTTCAAATCCCAGAGATGGTCGGTATGTTTCAAAAAGAGGTAGCACAGCGCATTGCAGCGGGTCCTGGAAGCAAAGTGTATGGCATTACATCCGTATTGACCCAAGCGTACTATGATGTAGACTACTTATTCACGCTCGAACCCGAAGCGTTTGATCCGCCGCCCAAGGTAAAAAGTGGGATCATTCGATGCGTCAGAAAAGCCCAAATGCCTGAGGTGAATCCCAAACATTTAGCCCTAGTCGTTAAAACGGCCTTTAACCAACGGAGAAAAACACTCCGGAACGCATTGAAAACACTTAATTTTGCCGATACAGGACTTTTGGAGGCTGTAGCACAGCAACGTGCTGAACAACTTTCTGTTGCAGAATTCATTGCCCTGGCAAATAGCTTAACCCATGGCGTTCCAAATCACACCGGAGTACATCAAGGCACTGAGCCAACACCTGGAGGATAAGCATTTTCCCGGGGTAGAGAGCCTTTTACTTGATTTACACCCTGCCGACGTTGCGGAAATCGCCCAGCAGTTGGACAGCCATGAGGTTCTTGCCCTGATGCAGTCCCTTCGGCCAGAGCGGTTTTCAGACATCATTGTCTATTTTGATGAGGACCTACGCGGTGAAATCCTAGAGAATTACACGGGCAAACAGATTGCACAAGTCGTCGTGGACAACATGGATACAGACGATGCAGCGGATTTGATTTCTGAGCTTCCTGAGGAGAAAAAACGCGAAGTCTTATCCAACCTCGAGAACCTTGAATTGGCCAAAGACTTGGCGGATTTGTTGACCCACGCGGAAGGAACAGCGGGTTCCTTGATGGCCACTGAATTGGTCAAGGTCAATGAAAACTGGACCGTTTTGCGTTGTGTGCGCGAAATGCGACGCCAGGCCGAAGAGGTAGAGGTCGTACATGCTGTTTATGTTATCGACGATAACGATATGTTGCTCGGTTCGCTTTCTTTGAAAAAGTTGCTGACCACAAGCACGCGCACCCATATTTCAGAAGTGTTTGAACGCCAAGTGCGTGCGGTCACCTCGACAACAGAGGACCAAGAAGTTGCCCGCATCATGAAAAAATATGACCTCTTTGTCATTCCTGTCGTGGATGATTTAGGGCGGTTATTGGGCAGAATTACCTTGGATGATGTTGTAGATGTCATTCAGGAAGAAGCAGATAGCAACTACCAGTTAATGTCAGGTCTTTCAGACGAAGTAAGCAATGACGATGGGCTTTTTGAAACCACCCGGGCACGTCTTCCTTGGTTGCTCGTCGGCCTATTAGGCGGTGTCCTCACCTCTTCCGTCATAGCGGGCAATGGTAAGACCCTCTTTGATACACCCGAAATTGCTTTTTTCATGCCGCTTATTGCCGCGATGGGGGGCAATGTAGGGGTTCAATCTTCGGCTATTGTCGTGCAGGCTATTGCCAGTTCAACCTTACAGAAGAAACTTTGGACCCGACTGAGCCGCGAATTAGGTGTAGGTCTATTTAATGGATTGATATGCGCCTCGGTTATTCTATTGTACAGCTGGGGTATGGGGCATGGTCTTTTGTTTGCCACTACGGTCGGGGGTTCCTTGCTCGCCGTGATCATTTTTGCCAGCTTATTTGGGACAGCCATCCCCTGGGTACTTCATCATTATGGGGTAGATCCTGCCTTGGCAACAGGGCCTTTTATTACCACGACCAATGATGTCCTTGGTTTGAGTATCTATTTTGCCATTGCCAACGCCTTGCTGTGAAACAGGTCCTTGCACTGGATTCAACGGATGAAGGTTTAGAATTAGGCCTTGAAGCAGCAGGGTATACACTTAACCGTCAATACACAACGCCTCAAGACAATCTTCTGCCGCATTTGGCGCAAGTGGAAGGGATTCTGCTACGCAGTCGAATCACCCTGACGGCCGAGTTGCTTTTACAAGCACCCAATCTCAAGTGGATCGGTCGCCTTGGATCAGGGGTGGAAAACATTGACACTCAAGCCACCGTTCGATCCGGTATCATGGTCTACAGTGCCCCTGAAGGCAACCGAAGTGCAGTTGGCGAACATTGCCTCGGCATGTTATTGTCCCTCGCCCATCGTATTCATTGGGCCAATGCGGAAGTTCGTCAAGGCGCTTGGAATCGTGCATCCAATATGGGTTGGGAACTAGAGGGATCCACCATTGGCATCATAGGATTTGGCAACATGGGGAGTGCCTTTGCCCAGCGGCTACAGGGATTTCATGTTCGGGTGATCACCTATGATGCCTACAAAACTCACTATGCCCCCCAAGGGGTTTCAGAGGTTTCGCTCGACACCCTTTTAAAAGAAAGTGATGTCATCAGCCTACACGTGCCGCTTACCTCTGAAACGGATGGAATGGTCAACGCTGCCTTCCTGGCTGCTTGCCGGCGCAAGCCCATTCTTTTGAATACCAGTAGAGGCAACGTAGTCCGGTCCGAAGCTATTTGGAATTCGATACAAAAAGGCGAAATCCGCGGAGCTGCATTAGATGTTCTCGACATCGAAAAGGCCTCCCTGGAAGGTCTACAGGAAAAACCAAGCTGGTTTGAGGCCTTTCTGCATGACCCCAACGTGCTGATAACCCCGCATATCGCCGGTTGGAGTACTCAATCTTTCCCTAAAATGGGTGAAGTTTTGTTAAGAAAAATTTTACATAAGGTTGTCTAATGTAAATTATTTGTTAACTTTGGTTTAACAAACCCTTAAGACGGACGCCATGAAAAGTAATTTTTTCCTCGTGGCGCTTCTAAGTACCGGGCTCTTCACTTCGATGAACGCCCAAGAATTGCGCCCCGAACAAGGACCTACGCCTATCTACCAGCAGGTAGATGCCAACCTCATCAAGGTTACGCAGCCGTGCGGTAATTATTTTCACGTGACTCCCGAAGGCACGTTGGAAGGCGCTTTTTTAATGAATCAAAATATTGACGACGCAACCATTGTATCCGTTCAAGGCACAATGTTTAACGGGAAATACATGGGCCGTGTCATGTATCGCTTAAATGGTGAACTGGCATTGATTCGCGTATATGACGAAGAAGGAGCCTTAGTTAAAACAACCCGCATGCACGATGTGGCCTGGGCACAAGCAAACAGTTTAGCGCAGAATTAAGTCCTTCTCTTAGAAGAAAAAAGAAACGGGGCACATTTATTTGTGCCCCGTTTCTTTTTTTCCCAATTAAAGCGAGATATTTTAGCACTATGAGAATCCTCTTACCTGCCCTTCTTGTGGCCCTCACCTTCCCAGCGTTGGGACAGCGTTCATTGCAGTCATTGAACTTAAATGTCCATCTGGGAAGTTCCAATCACATTGGGGATTTTGCTACTGGGGATATCAACGCCATGTTGCAAGAAGCGCGTCCTTCTGGTGGGGTCGAGTTTAGTTTTTATACGGGATCGCGCTGGGGTTTTGGCGCAGAAATGGATTTCGGGGCCCTATTTGCAGACAATGCCCACCACAAAGGAATCTACACAGGCGTAGAATTACATACGACCTATGCTACCTCTGCAGCACGTATCACCTATCACTTGCTCCCCTATGGAAAGTACTGGAAGCGCAATGCCATGACGCCTTATTTGTTTGGCACCGTGGGTGGCGCCTTCAGCCAGTCATCCTACATGGAAGACATTGCATATCCCACCCATATTACGTTTGACGCAGGAACGAACCTCAGCGCCACACTAGGCGGAGGACTTGGGTTCAAAACACGTCACAGCGAGCACCTTTCCAGTACGATTGAATACTACAACACTTTTGTTCCCGGAGACAGACTGGAGGGATGGCATACAGGAGATGACCAAACCTGGGATCGCATCACGGGCATACGCCTCGGATTGATTTACTCCTTCTATACTTGGTGAGCAAAGCTATGCGCTTCCCTCCCTGAGGATTCACAGGAATCTGAAAGTGCCCTAACAAGGTAGTTTACCCTCCATTCGAAGAATGAAGTTTCGTGGGGTTCTAGGTTTGTTTTTCCTTGAGCACCACTTGCTCCAAACTGCCGCTTCGCTGCTCAAAACGGAGATCCCCGCGGGCAGCCAACCATGTGCGTGTGGCTTCATGAGGGCGTCGGACAGTATAAAGACTCAATCCTTCTTCGACGCTCACACGGTATTGCGCAGAGAGTTCCGCTTGCGCTTTTGGCAGCGCCACACGGTCAGCCGTCACACAAAAGCGTGAAGACACAGCGGCATGCTGTGCCAAGTTGACCAATAGACCTGCATCCGAAAAGACCTTGTACACCTCCGCCAAATGGCCCTCGGATAAAAAACTTAAATCATGGGTTCCGACCGTAAAAACAGCTTGATTTTGCTTTACAATCCAACAGGGTACTTCAGGCTCCAGTTTTTCTACCCCAGAAATCCGGGTAGCAGGAAGCGCTGGGTGGAGAAAGGAGCGCACATGCAGCACAATTCCACGGCCTTGAAGCGGTTGTATTGTTTTTGGATGGATAACCGAAGCCCCATAAAAAGCCAATTCTATCGCTTCGGTGTAGGGAATCTCACGAAGAAGCTCTACTTGGTCAAAAACTTTGGGATCACCGCTGAGGACGCCTTGCACATCCTTCCAAATCGTCAGTTCAACAGCAGATAACGCATAGGCAAAAATGGCCGCCGTATAATCGGATCCTTCTCTTCCTAGGGTCGTAACCTGACCCTCTGGACCAGAGGCAATAAAGCCCTGGGTCACATATATCCCGGTAGGGGCAGACAAGGCCTGTTGTATGGCTGCTTCCGTTGCCTCCCAGTCCACTACAGCACGACGATGGTCCGCATTCGTCTTTACCAGCTTCCGGGCATCTAACCAGCCGGCTTCGATTCCGCCTTTTTGCAAGGCGGCTTGCAGGATGAGGGAGGACACTATTTCTCCCACCGAGATGGTAGCATCGTAACGAATACCATAAGATTGGTTTGGGTCTACCCCTTCAACCGCTTTCCATGCCTGGTCTAACGCATTCACTAAAGCAGGTTGCCAAACCCCAATGGCTTTGGCGATCTCTTCATGAAAATTCTTGATGCGATCTAATTCCGACGCAGCCTCTGCCTTTTGATTAAACGTGCAATACTGGAGGTAGTTCTCCAACGCGTTGGTCGTTTTACCCATGGCAGAAACCACCATCACCAGAGGAGACTTACTCCAATCACGGACCAATTTGACTGCATTTTGCAGTGCTTCTGCGTCCTTGACCGAAGCGCCGCCAAACTTATATACGGACCACGCCTTCATTCTGTAGCCGATATAAAAGGGGGATAACGAAAAGTGAATTGCGCTAAATCTTTAGATTCTAAGCGACATGGATACCAATCACGCTGAATCAAGGCCCCAACCCCTTCATAAAAATCAATTGCTGGCTGATTCCAGTCCAAAACCTCCCAATGCAAGCGTTGGGCATGAATGGACTGCGCCCACTGTACCGAAGCCTCCAGAAGGAGTCGACCTAGGCCTTGTCCGCGGTAGATTTCTTTGACTATCAGATCTTCTAAATGGGCGGTAAGCCCTTTCCATGTCGAATACCGCGTGTGGCAAAATGCCATGCCCAGCGGGCCTTCTTCTGGATGCTCCGCGAGCATACACACAAAATGCCCTGCACCAAAATCATGGGTCATTTGCGCTAGGCTTAGGCTGACTGCCAGGGGCTCGCCTTCAAAAACAGCCAGCTCTTGTACCATCGCCAAAACGGCCGGTAGATCCTTTTCTTCTGCCCAACGGACCGAAACATCTTTGATTTGCACCTTCACGATGTCAAAAGTAGCACCTTCTCCTATCTTTGGAGCAACCCTTGAAAACTGTCTTATGAGTCCACATCGACCCACCACTTTGGGCGAGTTCTTGGTCGAAAACCAAGAAAAGTTTCCCTACGCCACCGGGGAACTCTCGCAACTCCTCTCCTCTATTCGCTTAGCGGCCAAAGTAGTCAATCGTGAAATCAACAAAGCCGGATTGGCTGATATTCTGGGACTCGCCGGGTCTGAAAACGTCCAGGGCGAAAACCAAATGAAGCTGGATGTCTTCGCCAATGATACTTTTTTGCGCACCCTTCGATCAATGGGAGAGGTTTGTGGAGTCGCTTCAGAGGAGCTTGAGGACTACATCGTTTTTGATGATGACATCCATAACGAGAGCAAATATGTCGTGTTAATCGATCCACTGGATGGATCGAGCAATGTGGACGTCAATGTATCAATCGGGACCATCTTTAGCATTTATCGACGGGTAAGCCCTGTAGGAGGCCCGGTTACTTTAGAAGATTTTTTACAGCCTGGAAATGCCCAAGTCGCCGCAGGCTATGTTATTTATGGCTCTAGTACCATGCTGGTATTTACCACAGGCCATGGTGTTAACGGCTTTACGCTTGACCCCAGTATTGGCACCTTTTGCCTATCACACCCTACCATGCGCTTTCCTGAACGCGGTCAGATTTATTCAATCAACGAAGGAAACTATGTGCACTTCCCTGCAGGGGTAAAGCGATACCTAAAATTTTGTCAAGAGTTGGATCCTGCATCAGGCCGTCCCTATACCAGCCGATATATTGGCTCTTTGGTCAGCGATTTCCACCGAAATATGATCAAAGGAGGTATTTATATCTACCCCACTGGAACGCTAAGCCCCCATGGGAAATTGCGCCTCCTATACGAGTGTAACCCTCTGGCTTTCATTGCAGAACAAGCTGGCGGAAGTGCAACAGATGGATTTAACCGAATTCTAGATATAAAACCTACGGAACTTCATCAGCGCGTCCCGTACTTTGTCGGCTCCACCGCGATGGTCCTTGAGGCCGAATCCTTCCTGCGGTCGGAGGCCGATGCATGAATGCACTGCTAGATGCTTACCGCGCTGACGCGCGACTCCATGCCCTGCTTGACGCATGGCAACGCACCCCCCCGGGACAACCGGTGGGGCTTTCTGGTGTGCGGGGCTCATTATCTTCCGTCACCGCTGCGCTCACGCTGCAGACATTAAAGAAGACCCTCCTGGTTGTTCGATCAGACAAGGAAGAAGCGGCCTATTTTTTAAATGATGTAGAAAAACTCTTAGGTCCAGGACACGCCCTTTTCTTTCCCGATTCTTACCGTAAACCCTATGCCGACCGTGATCAAGTAGACAATGCCAACATTGGTTTGCGTGCAGAAGCATTAGAGCGGGCACAACGCAGTCAATCCCCCTGTGTTATTGTCACCTATCCCGAGGCCCTAGCGGAAAAAGTGGTCACCCGAAAGTCCTTTGGGTCCAAGACCTTAACCGTATCGCGCGGAGACAAACTGGATTTAGAATTTTTCAATGAAAGCCTGTTTGATATGCGTTTTGAACGGGTGGATTTTGTTGAAAAACCTGGCCAATTTGCTGTAAGAGGGGGCATTGTCGATGTCTTTTCCTTTGCCCATAGCCACCCGCATCGGGTGGAATTTTTTGGCAATGACATAGAAGATATTCGGCCATTTGATGTAGATAGCCAACTCAGTGAAGGGAGTGTGGACCGAATGACCTTGGTTCCGAATGTGGAAGATAAGGTTCGGAAAGAAGTACGTGAATCGCTCATAGAATACCTCGGCGAGGATGTCCTGCTTTGGATTGAAAACCCACGATTCCTCTACGAAAAACTTGATGAGGGCTATGCCCAGGCAGAAACCGCCTATATTGCTTTCGAAGGCGGAGTCAAGCCCATGGAGCCCCATGCCTTGTATTCGAGCGGCAGCCATGTGGACCATTTATTACAACACAGACGCTATTTAAGCGAGCAATCACAAGATGGCGGCGCTCCATGGCAGTCCCTTCCGCAGCCAACCTTTGGGAAGAATTTTAGGCTGCTGCTGGAGCACTTAACCGCACATCAAAAAGCACAGCGAGAAATTTGGATCATGTGCAGCTTGCCGCAACAGCAAAAGCGCCTTGCGAGCATTCTCCAAGATCTACAAATGGAGAGCCCCATTCTGATCCACTGGCTTGAAAAAGCTTTGCACAAAGGTTGGGAAGACCCAGCAGCACAGCGGGTCGTTTTCACTGACCATGAAATCTTTGAGCGCTACCAGCGCTTCAGATTGCGCGATGGGCTAGATAAAGCACAAGCCATTACCCTGAAGGAACTCAATTCTTTGCAAGTAGGCGATTATGTCACCCATATCGACCATGGGATTGGAAAGTTTGGAGGCCTGCAAAAAATAGATGTGCAAGGGAAGATGCAAGAAGCCATTAAGTTGGTGTACAAGGATTCGGACATTCTCTATGTCAGCATCCATAGCCTGCATAAAATTGCCAAATTCAACAGCAAAGAAGGAGCTACCCCGGTGCTGAATAAATTAGGTTCGCCCGCATGGCAAACCTTGAAAAAGAAAACCAAAACCAGGGTAAAGCAACTGGCGTATGACTTGATTCAACTCTACGCCAAACGCAAGGAAGCAAAAGGTTTCGGTTTTTCTCCCGATACCTATCTCCAGCATGAGCTAGAAGCCTCCTTCCAATATGAGGATACGCCGGACCAAGAGAAAGCCACGGCGGATATCAAGGCGGACATGGAAAGTCCCATTGCTATGGACCGCCTGATTTGCGGAGATGTAGGTTTTGGTAAAACCGAACTAGCGGTTCGTGCGGCCTTTAAAGCCGTGGCAGACAGCAAGCAAGTGGCGTTATTGGTTCCGACGACCATTCTTGCTTTTCAACATTACCAGACCTTTCGCAAGCGCCTTGAAGGATTCCCTGCCCGGGTAGAATATGTCAACCGTTCTCGAAGCGCCAAAGACTTGAAATCCATCACGGAGGACCTAGCTTCTGGAGCCATTGACATCTTGATTGGCACCCACAAACTAGTGAGCAAATCCTTACAATTCAAAGATTTAGGTCTTTTGATCATTGATGAAGAGCAGAAGTTTGGAGTCAATGTCAAGGAGAAACTCAAGACCTTAAAGGTGAATGTCGATACCTTGACATTGACCGCGACGCCCATCCCGCGAACCCTGCAATTTTCGCTCATGGCTGCGCGAGATCTCAGCGTGATGACGACGCCTCCGCCTAATCGACAACCCATCGAAACCCATATCATGGGATTCCATGAAGAGAGCGTGCGCGATTCCTTGCAGTATGAATTGAGTCGCGGCGGACAAGCCTTTTTCATCCATAACCGGGTCGAAAATATTCAAGAGATCGCCGGAATGATTCAGCGCCTATTGCCCGATGCGCGCATTGCCATAGGCCATGGACAGATGAATGGGTCTGAATTAGAAAGGATTTTATTGGCCTTTATGGCAAATGAATTTGACATCTTGGTCAGCACCACCATCGTAGAAAGCGGACTGGATGTCCCAAACGCCAATACCATGATCATCCACCAAGCGCATATGTTTGGCTTGAGTGATTTGCACCAAATGCGGGGGCGGGTTGGACGGTCCAACCGCAAAGCCTTTTGCTACCTCATTGCGCCCCCCTTGGCTGGCCTTCCGGAAGAATCGCGCAAACGCCTGCAGGCCTTAGAGCAGTTCTCCGATCTGGGTAGTGGTTTCAAAATCGCCCTGCGCGACCTTGAGATCCGTGGCGCTGGTGACTTATTAGGGGCTGAGCAGTCCGGTTTTATCAATGACTTGGGCTTTGATACCTACCAAAAATTACTCTCAGAGGCGGTGGCCGAATTGAAGAAAAAAGAGTTCAAAGACCTCTATGCGGATAGCCGCGGCGGATGGGATCCCACGGAGCGCGAATGCCAATTGGACACCGATCTAGAACTCTTACTTCCCGACCACTATATAAACTTTGTGGAGGAACGATTGCGCATTTACCGAGAGCTAAATGGCCTCACCGACGAAAGCCAGCTTGAAGCATATTCTGCAGGCTTAGAAGATCGCTTCGGCCCCTTGCCTGTTCAAGCAGTCCAGCTGATGACTTCGTTACGATTGCGCTGGCTGGGGCAATCTTTGGGTTTTGACAAAGTGGTCCTAAAGGGCGGGAAACTTTTAGCCTACTTTCCTGAGGAAGCACACGAGGCGCCCCCGCAGGAAGTACTCATGCGCTTTTTAGACAAGCTTCAAAGCCAACCGCAACGCTATCGGATGAAACAAAACGGCCCGCGCATCAGCTTAGTCATGGAATCCGTCCCAACGGTCGATGCGGCTTTTGTACTTTTATCACAACTATCCTCTGCTGAAGAATTAGCCTAAAAGCAAATCCAACGTGCTCCGGCACCGCGGCAAAAAAGCAACCGTTATGTCAAATGTACTTGAGGCCCAGGGGCTGAAAAAAGGCTACCAAAATTTCACCGCTCTCAAGGGTTTAGACTTAGCCATTCCCGAAGGGGCTATATATGGTTTACTGGGGCCCAATGGGGCTGGAAAAACGACTTTTTTACGCATGGTCAATCAAATCATTGAACCTGACCAAGGCCATCTCTACTTTTCAGGCGAAGAAATGACCCCGGCACATGCGCGCAAGATTGGGTATTTACCCGAAGAGCGTGGCTTATATAAAAAGATGAAAGTGGGCGAGCAAGCCCTCTACCTCGCTCAGCTGAAAGGCATGCCAGCAGCAGAAGCCAAGGAAAAGCTCAAGGCTTGGTTTATTCGCTGGGATCTTCAATCCTGGTGGGATAAAAAGGTGGAAGAACTTTCCAAAGGACAAGCGCAAAAAATTCAATTTATCACGACCGTTATACATGAGCCCAAAGTGCTCATTTTTGATGAACCCTTTAGTGGTTTTGACCCCGTGAATGCCACGTTGATCCGCGATGAGATGCTCCGCCTGCATTCCGAGGGGGCCACTATTTTGCTCTCCACCCATCGCATGGAAAGCGTCGAAGAGCTCTGCACGCACATTGCATTGCTCAATCGAGGGGAAAAGGTGCTGGATGGCAAAATACAAGACATACGCGAGTCCCATCGTTCCAATACGTATCGTCTGGTGTATCGCGGGGAGGGACCCGAAACCTTTTCTATACCAGAAGGAGTTACCGCCAGCCCAAAAATAGCGGATGCTAAAACGGGGCATCATGCCGTGACCTTCAAAGCCTCGGCCCCACTGTCCGGCGCGCTCATGGCACAACTTGCGCCACAATGTGACCCCATTTCCTTTGAAGAAGTCCTTCCGAGCATGAACGATATTTTCATTCAAACTGTCCAAGCATGAGCCCATTCCTTCTTGTAGCCCAGCGCGAATTCCTCTCCCGTGTGCGGAAAAAAACATTTTTGCTGATGACCGTCTTGGGGCCACTCTTTTTTGGCGCCCTGGTGATTGTCCCCCCACTGCTCTCTAGTATGTCAGAAGAGCCCGAACAGCGCCTCCTGGTCGTCGACCATTCCTTTCTATTGGTCGGGACCGATCATATTGGCAACACGCTTTTAGACTATTTGAATCCTGAAGAATTTTCAGAAGAACAAGCGATTGAAGCGTTACACAGCAAAGAGCCATTTGACGGCCTACTTTACCTACCCGCTTCGCAAAATGGCGACCCTGATTTTATTCTGCGAAACGTTCGTCTTTACTCCAAAAACGATGTCTCCATGGATGCTATCCGCAGCATTGAGTCAACCCTTGAAGCGATGGCGACAGAAGAAAAGCTTAAGCTTCGGGGTGTAGATCCCGCCTTGGTTGCACAGGCCCAGACACAGGTAGCGATAAAAACGTTGGATTTTACCGAAAATGGAACCGAAGAAAGTGCCCTGGGCCTCAAAATGGCGATTGGCTTTGGTGCAGGTTTCTTTGTCTACATCTTCACATTTTTATATGCCACGCAAATCATGCGCGGGGTGATTGAAGAAAAAACAAGTCGCATTGTCGAGGTCATTGTTTCTTCCGTAAAGCCCACCCAATTAATGCTGGGCAAAATCCTAGGGATTGCCTCTGTGGGATTGCTACAATTTTTAGTTTGGGTCGTTTTGACGGCCTTGATTGTCGTCGGGATTGCCGCCAGTGGTTTACTTAGCCCGGATGCAGCGGAACTCGCCACCAATCCAGCAGCCACGGGCGGATTGCCTTCCGAGATTAGCGGCACCCTTTCTGCGCTCAATGTACCCTTGCTGCTGAGTGCTTTTCTGTTCTATTTTCTCGGTGGCTACCTCCTGTATGGTGCGCTCTTTGCCGCTGTTGGCGCCGCGGTAGATTCTGAAACCGACACCCAACAATTTATGCTCCCCTTGACCATGCCGTTGGTGATCACCTTTGTTGTCGCGACGCAAATTGTCGAGGACCCAAATGGACCCCTCGCCTACTGGCTCTCCATTATTCCATTCTCTTCTCCCATTGCCATGATGATGCGTCTGCCCTTTGGCGTTCCGTGGGCCGAACTTGCGTTGAGTCTGACCTTACTTATCGCAGGCTTCCTGTTTACCACCTGGTTAGCAGGCAGAATTTACCGCATTGGCATTCTGTCTTACGGAAAGAAGGTGACCTATAGTCAGCTATGGAAATGGATCCGGATGAAACCCTAACTTTAGGCTATGCGCACCCAAGAACTCCTTGACATCATTTTGGTACAATACGGAGATATCAGCATCACCGTTTTTAACCTACTCCAAGTCCTTTTCATTTTGACCCTGGCGCGGGTGAGTACTTTTTTGATTCAACAGGCATTCCGTCGCGCAGTCAAACGACGTCGTTTTGATCGAGGGACCGCCTACGCGCTTCGTCAACTCATTAATTATGTGATTTGGATCATCACGATCCTCTTCACCTTAGATTTTTCAGGCGTTGAGGTCACGGTCATCCTTGCCTACTCTACTGCCCTCTTTGTAGGCTTAGGATTGGGATTGCAAGACACCTTCAAAGACTTTATTTCTGGCATCATCCTTTTGACGGAACGCAGCGTGACAGCAGGAGACATTATTGAAATCAATGACCTGGTCGGTAAGGTGCGCGAAGTAGGCCTAAGAACGACCAAGATTATCACCCGTGATGACATCGCGGTGATATTACCCAATAGCCAACTCACCAACCAAGGGGTGATCAATTGGAGCCACCAACATGCCGCTACCCGATTCCATGTAGAAGTTGGGGTTGCCTACGGCTCAGACACCCGCCTGGTCGAACGCATCCTTTTAGACTGCATGGCCAATATCGTAGAGGTAGACAAGGATCCTGAGCCAAGTGTGCAATTCCGAGACTTTGGCGACAGCTCGTTGCTTTTCCGTGCAAATTTTCACAGCAGCAATCTGTTCCGAATCGAATTTACCAAATCAGAGCTCCGCTTTGCCATTGATGCCGCCTTCCGGGAACAAGGCATCACGATTGCCTTCCCTCAAATGGACGTATGGATTCGGAACACAGCGAACGTCTAGCTATTTTTGACCTAGGGACGAATACGTTTAACCTCCTGGTCCGAGATGCTTCAGGACAACTCATTCGAAGTGAAAAAATCCCGGTCAAATTAGGCGCAGGCGGATTGCGCGATGACCTCATTACCCCTGACGCAGAAGAACGTGCCATCGCCGCCATGCACCAACACAAAGCTGCCGCGCAAGAAGCTGGTGCGACCCGCGGCTACGCATTTGCCACTTCCGCGATGCGGAGCACATCCAACGGCCAACAGGTAGCTGACCGCATTGAAAAAGAAACGGGTATCCCCGTCAACATCATTGATGGGGACCAAGAAGCGGCGTTCATAGCCGGCGGCGTAGCGCAGGCATGGCCCACATGCAAGGAGTCTAGACTCATCATGGATATTGGCGGTGGCAGTACGGAATTTGTACTCTTAGAAGAGGATACAGTGCATTTTTCGGCATCCTACCCCCTTGGGGTGACCCGACTGATGGAGCGGTTTTCCCCCCAAGATCCGATGACCGAAGAGGACCACCGGCGCATTTGGGACCACATGGATGACATGTTGGCCCAACTTTGGGAGGCCCTTGACTCCTTGCCTTGCCAAACGCTCATTGGGTCATCTGGAAGTTTTGACACCTTGTTCAACGTTGCGGCCTGCAGAGAAGGTCGTCCCGAATTACCCATTGGGACATCCTCTGCCACCTTTGCGCTAAAAGGATTACCCGATGTTTTGGAAAGCTTAGTCATATCGAACAGAATGGAACGGCTTTTGATGCCTGGTATGCTGGAAATGCGCGCGGACACTTTGCATATCAGCGCACTGCAAATCCAACTCTTATTTGAACACCTCACATGTAAATCCATGTTGCTTAGTGGATTCGCCCTCAAAGAGGGAGTCTGGAGCAGCTTACAAGAACCCCAATGTCCATGGCGCGCATCCTGGTTGTAGAAGACGAAAAAGCTATTCGCAATGTGTTGCGCAACATTCTACTCAATGAGAATGCGGCCCATGTCGTAGATGAAGCGGAAGATGGCGCGATGGCCATTGAAGCGTTAGGCAACGCCACGTATGACCTTGTTTTATGTGACATCAAAATGCCACACAAAGATGGGCTTGAGGTACTTGACCATGCGATGCAACACTATGCTGACACCCCTTTTGTCATGATCTCGGGGCATGGGGACCTGGATACAGCGGTGCAATGTATCCGAAAAGGGGCCTATGACTACATTGCCAAGCCACCCGACCTCAATCGATTGGTCACCACCATCCGACAAGCGCTTGATCGCAAGAAACTGCTGCAAGAAAATAGCCGCCTTCGAAAGAAGGTGGACAAGCGCTTTGCTATGATCGGCGCATCCTCAGTACTTGAAGTAGTGCGCGGAGTGATCCGTAAAGTAGCCCCCACCGATGCGCGTGTCTTGATTATGGGACCCAATGGGTCGGGCAAGGAAATTGTCGCCAATCAAATTCATCAATTAAGTGCCCGCTCAAAACAAGCCTTTATTGAAGTCAACTGTGCTGCCATTCCGTCTGAATTGATCGAATCGGAGCTTTTTGGCCATATCAAAGGATCTTTTACTTCAGCCATCAAAGACCGCAAGGGGCAATTTGAATTAGCTGATGGGGGGACCTTGTTCCTAGATGAAATTGGGGACATGAGCCTTTCGGCCCAAGCCAAGGTTTTACGAGCCTTACAGGAAAGCCAAATCACGCCTGTCGGGGCTAGCAAATCCATCTCGGTCAATGTGCGCGTACTGGCGGCAACCAACAAAAACCTCAAAGAAGAAATTGAGGCAGGACGGTTTAGAGAAGACCTTTATCACCGACTCAGCGTCATCGTGATTGACGTCCCCTCCTTGAATGCCCGCACAGAGGATATTCCTGCATTAATCGAGCATTTCATGGGTCAACTTGCCGATAAAGGGCCGAATTCATTCCACCCTGATGCTATTGCGCATTTACAAAGCATGGATTGGACGGGCAATATTCGCCAACTGCGCAATGTGGTAGAGCGACTCCATATTTTGGGAGGCAATCCTATCAGCGCAAACGACGCAAAGGCCTTTGCTTAAGTAGTCAAAGGCTTTCCCCAGGCCGTTTTTCCTTGGCGGCGATACATCAATCGATAAAACCGAAAGGTGAGCCACAACGCGCTGACAGTTAAGCCGACGGCTAATGCGGACCAGACACCCACCGCACCCCAACCCAGAACCCGTCCCCAATACCATTCTAAAGGCAAGGCGACAACGTAATAGGCCACAAAGGAGATCGCCGTGGGTATGCGGACATCTTGCAGGCCGCGTAAAGCGCCCAAAGCCGTTGCTTGCATGCCGTCAGACACTTGGAATACCGTTGCCACAATAAGCAATGCGGCGGCAGCCGAAACCACTTCCACATCATCGGTATAGGCAAAGGGCAAGATTTCGCGTAAACTAAAGAAGGTTAAACCGGTCAGAAGCATAAACACGACGGTCAGGGCAAACAAACTGCTAGCGGCTAACTGTGCACCTCGAACATTTTTTTGGCCTAGCGCCTGCCCAATGCGAATAGTTGCCGCCGCACCCATGCCCGTTGCTGCCATGTACGAAATGGATGCCAAACTGATCGCCACCTGGTGCGCGGCTAAAGCCTTAGCGCCCATCGTGCCTATAATCCATGCGGAGGCGGCAAAAGCGCTGACTTCAAAAATGTACTGAAACCCAGATGGGATTCCGATTTTAAGTAAAGAACTTACCGGCGCAGCAGAAATTTTCGCGGCCAACCAATCCCCTGGATCTGCTTTGCCTCGGCGCAAGACAAACCACCAGGAGCTGACCATCATATAACAGCGTGCTAGTAAGGTGGCGACCCCTGCGCCTACCATCCCCCATGCGGGGAAAAAGAACCAACCATAGATGAGGAAGGCATTCAGCACAATATTGCCCAAATTTCCATACAATGAAATACGCATGGGGGTTTTGGTATCCCCCAACCCCTCCAAATACTGCTTTGCGGACATATACAGCATAAATGGAATGTAGGAGAGCATGACAATCCACAAGTAGGTGCGCGATGCATCGACCACTGCGGGATCTTGCCCTGTAAACTGAACGCCTGTAAATAAGGCCCAGGCAAATAAAATCAACACCAAAGAGGTAAGAGCGTTGACCAATGTGGCATTCTTTAAGAGGCGAACTGCCTTATTTGGACGTTTTTGTCCCGTCGCATGAGCGACCAAGGGGGTCAAGCCATAGGCCATCCCTATGCCAAATACCAACGGAACGGACGCAATGGAACTAGCCAATGAGACCGCAGCCAGCGGAATAGTGCCCAATGCACCCACCATCATAGAATCTGCTACACTTGCGGCAATGTGCCCTATCTGGCCAATGATGACCGGTAGCGCCAAGGGAAGATTTTCCCTCCACTGAAAATCTAGCCGCATTACTCTTCCAGCGCCTCGTAGCGCTCCACCTCTCGCATGTAGAAAGTGTTCGCTTCATCGAGCAACTTGGACATTTCGTCGGTCAATTCGGTTTCATCTTCGCCATCAATATCATCCAACCACTCCACTTCGTCCGTGTCAAGGTCGATCACAAAACGGGGAAATTCTGTGTGAATGATGTAGACATTTTCTGGTTGATCTGTGTTGTCCCCTACCAAGAACTTAGGAATAGCCATGTGTGGTAATTTTATATGATTGCTCCCCGAAGGTACGGCAGTCACGCAGTACTTTTAAGGCGTGAAGGTCCTCTTTTTTACACGCCGAACACTTCACCTTCAACCTGGGGGCGACCGTGTCCATGTGCTCGAAACGATGGAAGCCCTGCGCGCAAAGGGACATGACGTCCAACTAGTGCTCGAAACCAAAGCTTTGCGCGCCGCCTTAAAAAACACGTCGTGGGATGTGCTTCATTCTTTCAATATAGGGCGAATCGCAGACCAATATCCCTGCTATCAGGCGCGAAAACAGTATCCCAAACTAAAATGGGCCATTTCGACCATTTGGGTGGACTATCGTGCCTATGACCGCAAGCGTTTGGGGCTTTTGCGCCACCTTCCGTACCGCTGGATTGAATTTACCAAACTGCTTGGCCGTGCACTGTTGAGTGGGGACCGATGGCCCGCCCTTGCATTGCTATGGTTACCCTCCCCCTTTCAGCAATTTGCATGGGCTGCAGACTACTTGTTTTGTACTTCTGAAGCAGAAGCCCATCGAATTAAAACGCACACAGGACTGGGCCAAAGTGTCCAAGTGGTTCCTCCCGGCGCCGAGCATATTTGGGCGGTTCCTGCCGCGAACAAACGCGAAGGATGGGTGGTCCTTGGGCGCATTGAAGGCCTCAAAAATCAAGTGGCCGCGGTAGAGGCTTGGATCAAGCTCAAAGGCCGTGGGATGAACGAACCCCTCACGATCATTGGCGATCCAGCACCCAACCATCCGCGGTATGTCCGAAAATTGAAAACCGCGATAGCCCGTGCAAATACATTAGGCGTCAACGTTTCATGGGAACCAGCGGTGCCGCCCGACCATGTGCCCCACCTTTTAGCCAAAGCGCGCGGGGTCCTCATCCCTTCATTATTTGAAACCTATGGCCTCACAGCCCTTGAAGGACTGCGCTCCGGCTGCCAAGTAGTGCTGTCATCAGCGGCAGAATCAGCCGCCCAATTGGCACCTTGGGTACACTTGTCCGCACCCAATGCCGGAGCGATAGCAGACGCCGTGTGGGGCGCCCATCAAATCCCCAAAGAAGCTATGCCCAGTGACGATATGTCTTGGTCAAAAGCAGCAGAACGCCTTGAATTGGCCTATCAAATACCTTCACATTTTATCGCTTTTACCGGTTCGCGGGGCATGCCTAACCGCTACGGCGGTTACGAAGAAATGGTAGACCATGTCGGCCGAGGGCTAGCCGATCGTGGCCATCGTGTGTGGATTAGCACCTCGTCTGCACACCCTGAGCCCCATTACCATTACCCTGGGATTCATCGTGCCAAGCACTGGGATCCAGAAACATGGATGGGTTCTGCCGGTCAATTTGTCTATGACTGGATCAGCTTAAGGTCTCTAAAGCGCTTTACACCTGATGCCCATATTGCCTTAGGGACGACGAGTAGTGGCCCCTGGCTGCGTTGGGCCTTTTGGCGTGGACCAAGTCCGTTGGCCGTTCATATGGATGGACTGGAATGGATGCGCGGAAAATATTCCCCTGCTGTTCGATCCTATCTCCGACGCGCAGAAAAATGGGCTGCGGAGAGCGCCCACTATTTGATTTCCGACAATCCGGGCATAAGTGACTACTTGCGCTGTTATCCTCAACCCATCGTCGAAATCGCGTATGGCGTAGATCCTGTAACGCCCTTAGGCGCAGAAGCCCTTCACGCTATTCTAGCTCCCCTTGGCTTGTTGCAAGGGGCCTACACCTTAATCCTGTGCCGACTCGTACCCGAAAACAATGTTGCGATGGCACTGCAAGGACTCCTAGATGTGGGCACTGTCGCGGTTGTTGGGGATTGGAATAATCCCCATGCAAACGACCTTTTAGCACACTACGGCCATCATCCAAATTTTATTCGGCTGAACGCCCATTTTGACCCCACCTATACCCAAGCATTACGGCAAGGGTGTCAACTTTATGTGCATGGGCATTCAGCTGGGGGAACCAATCCGGGATTATTACAAGCTATGGCCGCCGGCTGTCGCATCGCAGCGCATGACAACCCCTTTAATCGGGCAGTCTTAGGTCTAGAAGCGGCTTACTTTGGTTCTTCGCAGGAACTTCTTCGTCATTACCAAAAAGTTGCGTCATTGCCTGACCATCGTACAGCTTCGGCAAACTACAACTGGAATGATGTGACACTTTCCTACGCAGAACTTGCGGGGAAAATGCGCTTAAATGAGGGATTTACTAAGGATTCCTAGACCCATCGCTTCAACCCAAGCAGCGTGGATGCCATGATTTTAAGGTCAAATAAAAAGGACCAGTTTTCGACATAATAGAGGTCTGCCTGAATGCGCTCTTGCATCAACCTTTCGTCTTTTTCACCGACCAAACCGCGTGCTTGTGCTAGCCCCGTCATGCCGGGCTTTACCCAATGCCGAATCCCATAGGCGCGTATGGCCTTGCTATAGGCTTCATGGTCAGATGTCATATGTGGACGCGGTCCCACCAGGCTCATGTCCCCGCGGAGTACGTTCCAAAGTTGAGGCAATTCATCTACATGCGTCCATCGCAGCCATTGGCCCAAGGGGGTGATCCGCGCGTCATGGGCCACTGCTTGTCGGTCCCCTTCAGCGTGTGCGTGCATGGTGCGGAATTTCCAAATCTGAAAAGGTCTTCCTCCCCATCCGTAGCGCCCCTGACGGTAGAATACGCCCCCACGCGGCAGCAAGAAAAGCGATAATAACGGGGTTAACCAGCTTAAAATAAGCAGGATGCCTACCAACGCACCCCCTATATCCATGGCACGTTTTACCCATGCATGGAGCCCTTGACTCAGGGGTTCTGGACGCAATTCTACAATGGGCAAGTCGCCTAGGGGGAGTATACGCGTCCGCTGTGCCCCTAAAACACCCAAATCAGGCACAAGGCGCAAGCGCAAACCATACTTTTCTGCCCAGTGCAAGGATTCTACCGCGACATCTGGCGAAGCCCATACTTCCTCAATATCCGTCAAGGCTAAGTCCGCAATATCCTCCACATGGCCCGCCAAAGCATACCCGTACTCGGGATGCCGGGCTAACGTGGCGTGCACGCGGTCCCATGGGCCTGTATTTCCCACGGTCGCAATTCGGCGCAATCCTCTACCTGATCGGTATCGGCGGCGTAGCAAATACACCCAAGCCATGCGAAAGAAGGTGCCCAGCAATGCGTAGGTCCCAATAAAGAGGCCCAAAAAAGCCCTTGAATAAAAGGTGGAGGTCTTCAGTGAAACCGTCCAGATGGCTAACAATGCCGCGTGCAACAGTACGAGGCGATAGAAGCGAGACAACACCGTACGGATTTCTATACCCGCAGGTAGACGGTGGGTTCCCATCCCCAATGAAAGCGCCAACCAAAGCACCATGACCAGGGTAAAGAGGCTAACGTATTGATCAAAATACAATGGGTTTTCCTGCCGCAAATCCCCAAATAAATAGGCCGCCCATCCTAAGAAGGACAGGGCCAGCAACGCGGAATCTCCCAAGAGGAGGCCTGCTTCTGA
This sequence comes from Cryomorphaceae bacterium BACL7 MAG-120322-bin74, assembly GCA_001438205.1. Classification (GTDB taxonomy): domain Bacteria; phylum Bacteroidota; class Bacteroidia; order Flavobacteriales; family Schleiferiaceae; genus TMED14. The sequence goes on along the minus strand of LICG01000001.1, from coordinate 294 downwards.
GGGCGTGGTGCGAGAATGTTCCATGCAGGGTTTGAAGTTAACCCTAAATTTGGGCATGGCCACGTGGACGCAAGACACCTCAATTACCTACCTCAAAGGGGTGGGTCCTCAGCGTGCGCAGGCCTTAGCCTCGGAATTAGGGATTCGAACCTACGGGGATCTCCTTCAGCATTTTCCCTTTCGATATATCGACCGAAGTATCGTTTTTAGCCCTGAAACCACGGTTCCAGGGCCTGCAGAAATTCAAATTCGGGGCACTTTGAGTCAAATCGTGATGCAAGGAAAAGGCCCAAA